>DASYQG010000282.1:0-4156 GCA_036005825.1 Chitinophagaceae bacterium
AGTAATCCAGGTCCTAAAGTCTTATGCACTTTGAAAAACGCTCCTCTTATCTTGTATGTCAAATCGTTGATATCCACTATTGCATTTTTCTGTGAAAATCCGTGCAATCTGTGAGCTTTTATTTTTTCTCACAGATTACACAGAAGGACACAGATTTTATTTTCCGTGAAAATCTGTGAAATCTGTGAGCATATTTTTTATAAATATTGCTTAGGAACGGAATGTAACCCGATACGATTCCCCTCTGTATCTATGATCACGGCCATAAAACCATATTCAGGACTGATCTCTGTTTTAGGAACCATGATCTTTCCACCAGATGCTTCTACTTTATCTAATACATTTTGCACATCAGGATTTCCATTCAGGTAGATCAATGGTCCATCAGTAGAAGAAGGTTTATGAAATCCATTTGTAAAAACCAATGCGCCTCCTACTCCGGTCATCATATTATCCAATGGGAACATTCTCATTTTTATGTTGTCAAGATCAAGCGGACTTAGCTTCACTCCAAAAATTGTTTCATAAAATTTTGTTGCCCTGTCAAGATCGGTAGTTCCAATTTCGAACCAGCTTATTGCATTGTTCATGGTGTGATTATTTATAGTTTAATATTTATTGTTGCCTATATAATCTTTCATTACAATCATTTTTCTTTACCTGGTCTTTCCAAACACTCATGCCACCGAGCATATTGGTTACTTTTTTAAAACCATTTTGTGTAAGCATATAACTGGCTCTTGGGCTACGATGACTGTGTGAACAATAAACTATGATCTCCTTGTCTTTATATTTTTCCAGTTCATTCATCCTTGCTTCTAAATCCTGTACCGGGATATTGATCGCATTTTTTATGGCACCGAATTTATCTCCCGATGTGCCGTTGAATTCAGCAGGTGTACGAACATCAAGGAACAGGATATTTTTTTCATTGAGTTCACACATTTTATCAGGCTGAATATTTTTGTGAATGATCGTTGATCTATCCACCAATGGCATATTACAATGACTGCATGTACCGGGTTTATCATAAACCATCGAATCACAGTCCGAACCGCAGGGTAAACAGCTATATTTTATTACTACTGACGTTTTCTTATTTCTGTTTTCTGTTGAAAAGGAATAAAATAAGACCAGCACCGCAGCACTGACCGATAAACCAATAAATATTCTTTTCATAAAAAAATTATTACTGATTGATATCCTTTCCCTCTTTCAATTTTGCAATGTTTCCATTCAGTGCAGTCTTTGCAGCGTCGTTTGGTGCCTGGGCCAATGCTTTATTTGCATAGTCCAATGCCTTTTTAAAATCTCCCGTCGCAGAATAGTATGACATATAGCCAGCATTCACCATAAAAACATCACCATTCTTTTTTTGTGATGCATTAAGCACTTCGTGCCACCTGTCAAATCTTTTTGCAGTGATCAATGAACGACCATAAGCCTGGAATTGACCCGGAACGGCAAATACCAATGCTTCATTCATGGTAGAATCTGCTTCTTTTAACCTGTTTAGCTTTGTATAAGCATTCCCCAATGTATTCAACGTAGTAAAACTTTTGAAGTTTGCAGCTCTTTGGCTCCATGCCAGCGCTTCATCAAGGTCTATATTTTTATTTATAAAATAATTAGCTGCTGCAGTAAGATTTAATGGGGTAAACCCTCTTTGACCTGTTACCTGTTCTCTCATTCTTGCCAATACAATATTGTCAACATCAACATCCACCCTGAATGGAATGGATAATTTTTCCCATTGCAAGGCGATCACACAATATTTTTCTCTCTGCTCGATAAATTCATACTTCAACCATTCCACACTTTTATCCAGTGCAACCGGTTTGACATCTACACGCAACACATCATTTTTATCTTCATAAAAAAAACTACCCCATGCATCTGACTGCTTAGAAAAAATAATAGTGACTTTCTCGGGCCACACTGCCATGTATAAACCATAAGTGCCTGCTTTGATTGGTTGTCCTTCCACTTTCACATCATGTTCAAATGTGATGGTGGTAGTTTCATTTGCACCGGCACGCCATGGAGCTGTATTTCCATTTGTAATAAAACTCTGCGTGGTGAAACCATTAGTAATTAATTTACCATCGCCCCAAATTTTTCCTTCCCGACCATTTACATCCGGTCTTGAATATTTTATAGTAATACTTGTTATCCCTACTTCTTCAGAAATTGTTGCCCGCGGATTACCAGCACTTGGTGGCAGATCCATTTGTGCGGTTACACTCGTAGTGATTGCGGACAACAGAATAAATGCAGCGGTTATTTTTTTCATAACAGTAGTTTTGTTTTATAAAATCGTTTTGCCTGGTTTAGTTAATGCCTATAAATTTTCTTAAAGGTCAGGAAAATTCAAATGGCAGCAAGTGCCGCCTATCACGGCTATCGTTCACTTAAAATGTAAGGCTGCTCGAAGAAGTTATTTCTTTCTCCGGTATTCCAGGTCGTATTCGGTTGTCCATGTCTTTCCTTCATCATCACTGCGCTCACCTAACTGTCTTACTTTGTCGTTACTTAGTTTGGTAAAAGTCAACCTACGCATAAAATTTTTTCCTTTTGGATCCATTACTTTATCAGCATAGAAAACGATCTTACCATCACTACCGGTTCCTCTTAAAAATTCGGTGGTATTGCCTGTATTATCAACCCATGTTTGTTGCCATTGCCTGGTGGCAACATTATACATATTAAAACTTTTACCGGAATAAGTTAACCCTTGCTGCGCAGAAGCACTTGTCCATTCTTCCAATATCACGCAGCTATCAAGCATCATGCTGATCTTACTGTCTCCTGCTTTTTTTCCATTTGTTGAAAATGCTTCCCAATTACCAACCCAAAAATCAAATTGACGAAATTCAGGCTGACTGCAGGGTAGTTTTTGTGCAAAGAGCAATGAAGAAATGAAAATCATAAATGAAAAAGCAAATGATCGTTTCATACAGTTAGTTTTCGTAAAGACTTAAGTTACCGTTCACATGCTGTTTTGTTCATCCCCAAATACTTCCATCTATCAATGAATGGATTATACTTAGCCATGGCTGTACTAGGCGTTCACTGGGATATGAGTAGTGTTCAGCAGGACTTATGGTGAGCATATTTGAAATGCAAGGAAGCCATAAAAGCTATTCAATCGGAGATAGAGTTAAGACAAAACAGGGAAACCGTTTCCCAAACTTCCAATAGTAGTAATGGGATGCCTTCCAATCTTTGTTAAGTCAACAGAGAATTTTTCATTTAATTGTTTCCTTATTGGAAACAATTTGTAATCTTTTTTCTACAGAAAAAGAAAAAGTAATTACATTTGACCGTCGAACAACCAACTCATACTTTTAGAGCAACCACATAGTTCCAACTAATTAAACGTCCTAATCAGAAACAAGAAAGCCAAAGGGCTTTAACTCCTATATTTCTATATGGGGGTTTGTTTTTATAACCCTTTGTCCCAACACGTATATAGTTGCCGAAAATATTTTGCTGACAGGTGTTACTGATCTTCACGGGATATTAAATCTGTGTTTTTCTGTGTATCTGTGAGAAAAGAAATAATAGCTCACTGATGTTACGCCTGCCTACCGGCAGGCAGGGATTTTCACCGAAGATTAAATCTGTGCTTCTCTGTGTAATCTGTGAGAAATAAAATTAAAGATTGGGTTGAACAAGTTGCTTTTGCAAATAAAAGCAACCGCCTTCACTGCCATCGCCATCCCACTGACCGTCTATAAAACTGGTGGTGCGGTTAAGATTGCCATACAAAATCACTTCTGACCCTTTTTTTTCTGTAAGAATGCAGGAGATAACAATTGCTGAATCGCCGAGGAGCTTATACGTACCGCTTGTTTTAAGACAAGCTTCATTGAAGTTGCAAAATATCTCTGCTTTGTTTTGCGGATTGATCTTAATGGTGATGGAGTTGATCTCACTTTCTGTTCCGAAATATCCTTTCCAGGTACCACAAATCTTTTCGGTTGAGGGATCAGCCGTTTTCACAAAAGATGAAAACAAGATGGCAATTATAGGTATTAAAAGTTTCAAAGTTTTGACGGATTAGCTACTAATGCTACACAAATCTAAGGATTGACTTCAATCCTTAAAATAGTAAAACAACTTATGTTGAAAAGAATGATAAAAATCATGCCGG
>DASYQG010000283.1:0-2564 GCA_036005825.1 Chitinophagaceae bacterium
AGTATTGCTTCGCCGTTCGTTAACTCAGTCGTTTTGTTGCCGGATCGTTGACTAAAATATTAGGGCTGCGTAGCTACGACGAAGGAGTAGCGCAGACCGTGTGAGAAGGCATACCGAAATGCAATGAAGGTATAAGCGAAGAAATATTTTAGTCAACACATAAATATATGCTACTGCTGGCACAAAAAACTTTTGATTATCAATATAATTCTGTGCCAGCTAATTTCAATAAATTTAAAAAAAATTTCCAGTGTTTGAGGAAGTAATTATCAAATATTTTCATCCGATTTATAATATCGGTTTGGAAGATGTAAGAAATGCATGGTTGCTTGGCACGCCACCTGTAAAACTAAAAACAACTACTTACCGTGGCAATCTTATTTTTCGTATTCCTGTTTCAGGCAGGAGAATAAGTTATCGAATGCTTAAAAAGGGATTGGTAAAAAAGACAATAATTATCCGGCAACACTTTGACCTTCTTCCGTTTTAATTTAGAGTGCTAAATAACTACCTTCTCCAATTTGTCCAATTGCGATTGCCCGATAGTTGCTCCCAATCCAGGAACATCAGGAACTTTCATTACACCGTTTGCATGATAAGTTAATCCTCCACTAACAATGTCTTCAGAAAACATAAGTGGTGTATCAAAATCACAATGAACAATATGATCACTGCAGAGTGCAAGATGGGCTGATGCAGTCATTCCTAATCTTGATTCAAGGAAAGCGCCAACCTGCATGTGCATTTTTGCTTTGTCACCCAGCTTTACAATTTCATAAGCATTATAAACACCGCCTGCTTTTCCAACTTTTATATTAAACATATCACATGCTTTCAGCTTGAGTAATCTTGCTGCATCATGTGCATCGCCACAACTTTCATCCGCCATTATGGGTATCGGGCTTTTCTTTTTCACTTTTCTTAATTGCATAAAATTCCATTTGGGTATGGGTTCTTCACAATGTTCAACACCATATTCTTCAAGTGCAGTCAATGTTTCGATCGCCTCCTTTACACCCCATCCCTGGTTAGCATCTATTCGAACAGGAATATCATTCCCCACTGCTTCGCGGATCATTCTTATTCTTTCCACATCTTTTTTCTTTGATTCACCCAACTTAACTTTTATAGACGGATAGCCCTTGTCTTTTATTTTTAATGCATCTGCGGTCATCTTTTCTGCATTGTCGAGACTAACTGTATAATCAGTTACTAATTCTTTATTGTTTTTACCACCATATAATTCGTAAAGCGGTACTTGCTTATGCTGACCGATGATATCATGCAAGGCCATATCAAAGGCGCTTTTAATGCTTGTATTTGCATAGATCAATCTATCCATTGCCACAAGATGATCCTGTAGCTTCAATGCATTTGCGCCTTTTAAAAGTTTGGCAAAATATTGTCCCACGATAAAACAGGTATCGATGCTTTCCCCATTTACCGGCATATAAGGGCTGCTTTCCCCAAAGCCTGTGATCCCTGATTCTGTTCTTATCACCAGGATCACATTTTCCACATGTGTCTCGTAGGCCAGCGAAGTAATGAATGGCTCAATTAACGGCATGCGCAACTTGTATAACTCAACCTGCGAAATGATCTGTTTATCTTTCATGAAATTATTTTAAGGATCAGCATTGAATAAAACTCTTATTCCCAAATTAATGCCTCCAAGAAATGGGGCATTTGAGCTTTTCACAAGATAGCTGCTTGGGTAATCCGTAGTAGGAATATGCATCCTTACTTCTGAATATATAAAGATCTCATACGCGACGGGAAACTCTACTCCACCGGTTATATCAAATGTTAGTCTTTTAAAATCGCCAGTACCATGAACTACATTACTCTGCATGGTATAGAGCGCCGTATCTATGTACGTTGAGAATGTATTGGAAGCAGTTCCAAACATCAATCCAAAACCACCGGCTGCATAAAGATTGAATTTCTCAAGATTTTCAAATGAACCCCAAAGGTATCTTTTATACCCAATTGAGATCTGGCGTAATCGCATTTGAGATTGGTTGTCGAAAGTAAAACTTTGCGGCTGCGTAGAGGGCAATTTTGCTGTAGCGGTAAGAGTGGTATTATATTTTCCATTTGCATGGTAACTAAACCATCCATACAGGGTGTTTTTTTTATCAAAATGCCATTGAGATATTACTGTTTGTCCAACTGCAGTAAATTTTTGTTGGCCATCAAAATTGTGCAATAGAGAAATGTCAGTAGCAAGACTGAATTTTACTTGCGCAAACATGGAACTACTGCAGAGCAAGAAGAAAATAATAAAAGCATTTCTCAATGATTTCACCAGTAAAGTTGTGATGCAATGTTAAGTAAATATTGTTTACTCTATCGTTTGTTGTTTCACGCCTAAGCCCTTATTCTATTTTATCAATTTCAATTCATTAATGATATTAGAAGCGCCGCCCAATTTATCAATGCACCAAAGGACATACCGGACATCAACACAAATAGTACGATTCAGGTCTTTGTCAAATGCAATTTTATGACTCAACGCCTCATAGTTACCATCAAAAGCAAGTCCCAATAAATTTCCAGTAGCA
>DASYQG010000284.1:0-2467 GCA_036005825.1 Chitinophagaceae bacterium
TGCTTTGGATGCGGTTAGAGCTGCAGTAATAGAATTAGAGAATAATATTTTGTTCAATGCCGGAAAGGGATCTGTATTTACAAATACAGGCACACATGAAATGGATGCCTCCATAATGAATGGAAGAGATCTGTCTGCCGGTGCTGTTGCTGCGGTAAAAAATATTCGTAACCCAATTGAGTTGGCTTATACGGTAATGAAAAAAAGCGAGCATGTGTTTTTAATTGGAAACGGGGCAGAAGAATTTGCAAAACAAAATGGGATTGCTTTTGAACCGGATGAATATTTTTATTCTGAATCCAGGTATAAACAATTACTAAAAACAAAAGAAGAAAATAAGACAGCATTGGACCACAGTGTTGACACAGACGACAGAAAATTTGGTACTGTTGGAGCAGTAGCTTGTGATGCAAACGGAAATCTTGCTGCAGCTACAAGCACCGGAGGTATGACCAATAAACAATTTGGCCGTGTTGGTGATAGCCCGATCATTGGTATCGGCACTTATGCAAATAATAAAACCTGTGCCATCAGTTGCACTGGCCATGGCGAGCCTTTTATAAAAGCAGTTGCCGCTTATGATGTTAGTTGTTTGATGGAGTACAAAGGTTTGTCATTGGAAGAAGCAATGAAGATTGTGGTGATGGATAAATTAATGAAGATCGATGGGGAAGGGGGAATGATCGGAGTGGATGCAAATGGAAATGCTTCGCTTATTTTTAATTGTGAGGGAATGTATCGGGGTTTTTACTCGGGTGATGGAAAAAAAGAGATTGCGATCTATAAATAATTTTTCCCAACTTAAGTTATTTCGAATATTTTCTACGCTAACGTCCAGGGCTTTCTGCTATGCTGATATTCCGTGTTAATTTCAGCCCGAACCGCTGCTGAGTAAAGTTAATACTGTTGATGTTATATTCCGTCGCCGGGCTTTATTCGTTCCGCCCAGACTGCAGCTGATTAGCAATGTACCGACCAGGATATATTCTTCAGTCAGCATGCAGAAAACCGCGCATGTTAGCTGCTGTACTATTGATCGCCCTTTAGTTTTTTAAAAAGGTTATATAGGTCGATCTGAACCCAATCCTCAACAATTTTTCCCCCTTCAAATCTGAAGAAGAGAATTTCGCTTATATAATTAACTTTATTACCATTTGCTTTGATCCCTAAGAACTCCTTTGTGTGTGTTCCGTTAAAAGAAACTCTCATAACTACTTTGTCTGCTTCTGCGATTATGTCACCAACTGTATAGTGTATATCAGGAAATGCATCAAATAGTGTTTTGAGAAAATCTTTTAAGGCTTTTCTTGTTGAAAAACTTTGAGTGCTGTCCAGTAGCGTATGGACTTGAAAACTGTCTGCGAATATTTTGTCCACCAAATCAATTTTTCGCTTATTAAGGCATTCTTCAATATATAGTCTTGCCGTCTCTTTATTTTGCTTTAAAGTCTGGCAAAGGCAATTTGAAGCATAAGTCACGGCCACAAAAAGAAATGATGTTTTAAGTAGTTGTTTCATTGTAAAAACGAGATTTATTAGTATGGCATCTAACGTCAACGCATTGCCGAAGTGCCGGAATTAGAATTCCTATCGCTCGGCCGCAGTACTAAAGTTAAACAGAATTACAAAAGCTGAATTATATTCTGTCGCCGGCATTTTGGCAATGCAATGTTGGCTGCAGTGAATTTTTTTTCGAAGTCAGTGATCTTATTTCCGTTGGTCAAAGAGTTTTCCATAATTCTTCACCTTAGGTATCTCAGCGAACAATTGCAATGCCGCCCACAACAAAACTTGGTTGGAGGTTAAGATCGGCTTTTTGATTTCTTTTTCGAGTTTAGAAATCGTACCAGCAGTTCTTAATCCGTTGCCTGCAATGAAGATTACATCAGCTTCTGACGGGACATTTTTTTTAACCCATTGATATACCTCTGTTGGCGCCACCTCAGTGAAGTCTCGCAACGGAGTTAACTGGTTGCAAAACACAACATCGAAGTCCTGAGATTCAAAATAGGCTTTTCCCTTTGAGTTCACTTCGTTTAAAAACCATGGTGGATGTATCACAGCAATTTTTCGGGCATTAAAAAGTCGGAACGCTTCTATTGCCGCCTTGCTAGTGACAATTACAGGGATTCCATTAGTTATTTTTTCGAGTTGTTGAATTAGTTGTTGCTCAGCCTGAACTCCTAATGTATAACTACTGCTGATAAATGCATACAGGATAACTTTGGGATTAACCCTTGCCAGAAGCGCAGTTGCATTCCCGACATTTTCAACAAAGGAGCTTGGGGTATTTCGAATATATTTTGCCCGTGACGAATGAATAGAAATACCGTTCGGTGCCATAGCTCGTATCTCTGATTCTGGTACTGGATCGAAATCCGGTGTCAGTATGCCAATTTTTCCCAAAGAGCCTAGACCGTCCTTTTGCCATTCCGTGGGTTCTGGAACGGAATGGCTAAATGAGTTG
>DASYQG010000285.1:0-1640 GCA_036005825.1 Chitinophagaceae bacterium
CAACGCAATGTGCGTTTTGTTTCCTGTTTGAACAGTTAAATAAGAAGGTTTGTCAGAAACAAAGGCAGCGCCCAATGGGCTGATCTTTTCTCCTTTTCTAAAACTTTTTAATGCAAATAGAACTTGCTGTCCTGTTTCGCGGTCCTTTCTTATTTCTGCAAATTGGTGATTAGCGACTATGTCATAGTCATTGCTGGTTGCCGGGTTTACTTTCATAAATTGTTAGTAAGTATTAATGAATAGAAAATAATGGTGAAATAAAATTATTCATTAAAAGAGAATAATCCAATTAATTTATTAACATATAGCTTACTTTTTTATAAATACGTTCATTAACAGGTGTTATTATTTGTATACGAATGTCATTGCCTTTTTATTGATGTGTGATCGCCTGATCTATTATTCTATCGTCTTCGGCAATAATAGAACTTTGCTTATGATCATTTCAATATTAGGAAATTGCTTGCGCCAAAAAATCTAAGGATTACGTTTTGTCAACTTTATAACAGCGCTGGTTTCTTCAGTGCTTTTAAGCATTGCTTCATAGCGTTTGTTATCAACAATAGCAAGCATGTAAGAAGTATTCGGAGGAATTGATCCAAGGTTTTCAGCAACCATTACCAGTTCATTGTTTTCATTGAGTTCATTAACTGGTAATTTAATTGTATAAGCGACAGCAGTAAGTCGGATATGTTGAAATATAAGTTTGTTATTTAGGAAAAGGGAGATCGAATCGCCATCAATTTCTGCATTATCATAAAAACGAAGCTCAATGGAGTCGCCTGTTATCGGTATATCCGTGGCAATTATTTTTTCTCTTATCTTAAATTCTTCCTCGATAGTTTTTTTAACTGTTAATTGCTTTTCAACAGTTTTTGGAGCTGGCATTACTTTAACTGGTTCCGATCTTTCTACAGGCAGGTCTTTTGCCTTAACCGTTTCATTATCTTCTTTTGGTATGGCCCTTTCTTTCTGCTTAATTGTTTTTTCAACAGGTACAATAACCGGTGCTGAAGCGATTGATGAAACACTGTCTATATAGTAAGGATCATTGGCACCGGCAGTATAGTTTTCAATAATAAAATCCCACTCATCCGGAAAAGATGTTTCATTTGTTTTTTCAAGATGCACCGGTCCTTGTATCGATTCTTTTTTATTTTTTAAAGCAGCATTGCCATCTAAAAACATTTTATCGCTTCCGGGACAATTAAAATCTGCAGATGACAGGTAAGGAATTCTTCCTGGTGTATTTAAACCAAGTTTTCCTGTTTTTTCTTCTAATAACTGATCATCCCACCAAACTGCTTCGTTGGTATTTGGATCAAAATATCCTTTTATGGAATAGCGGCGATAATTGTTCTCTGATTCATAATAATAAGAAGTACCAACAAGGCTATCGCCTTTCTGAATTATTTTAAGTTCCGTCTTTTTCTTATTGATCTTGCCTTTCCACACACCAGTTATCATTTGTGCGGATGAATTTGTGAAATAGCAAAGTGAAAAGCCAGCGATAATTAAGGGTAAGAATGATCTTTTTGTGTTCTTCATTTTCCAATGTCTCCGGTATGTAAAACGGGTAAAAAACCCGATTATTTTGTTGGCTCTTGACCTTTAAGAAGACTTTGTATACAAATGAAATA
>DASYQG010000286.1:0-3198 GCA_036005825.1 Chitinophagaceae bacterium
AGCAGGAATAAGATATAAGCAATATTGGGATCGCTGATAATATTCAATATCTTTTCCCATGCACTCATTTTATGTTCTTTTACAATTGCAGATGCTGTATGTAATGTTTTAGTGCCTGAACTAAGCTCTATCACTTTACCATCGATCTTTGTGAGCAGCTCAGTTTCGTTTTTAGCAATCAGATCAATGGCTGAATCTTCAAGTGCTTCTGTTTCCGAATAAGAAAAACTTTTACGAACTGCATTTTCTGCCCATTCAATATTATGGTGTCTTTTTTCTGCAATTGATCTTATAAACGCAGCAGCATCATTGGTAACTTTTTCATTCATCGTGCTATCCATTTGGTTCTGCAGAGTTACCGGGTGTGCTGCGCCGATATTAGTGCCCGGTGCCATGGCAGAAATGTGAGCAGCCAGAGTAATAAAAACTCCAGCCGAACCTGCTTGTGCACCGCCTGGCGAAATATAGACGATCACCGGTACCGATGATTCCAAAATATCGCTTACAATAATTCTTGTCGATTTTAATAATCCGCCGGGAGTATTAAGATGTATAATGATGCATTCCGCTTTTTCACGGGTGGCTTTTTCAATACCATTACGAATAAAGTCTGCCGATGCAGGATTGATCGTACCGTCAATCTTCATTGAGATCACCGTTTGTGAATCAATAACGGGCGGAAATAAAAAGAGAAAAAGACAATATAATAAAATACGCTTCATAAGAAGCTGTCTATCGACAAATAGGCCGGGGTTGAAAAGACCTTCTGTAAGTTACTGAAATCAGTGGACAATGAATGATAATAAAATGCCGGGTGGGAATCAGTCTGAAAATTTTTAAACTGTGCTTTCATTAAATGACAGCAAGATGCTGTTCACCTTAGCTTCTACCTTTCGGTACTTTACACCAGCTTTATCAAGCATGATCTTAGATGCTTTAAAAATGTCATTGCTTTCATATTTATCTGACAAGTAGATGACTTCAGTAATACCAGATTGAATAATGGCCTTTGCACATTCATTACACGGGAACAATGCAGTATAAATTTTACAACCGGCCAGGTCCATGCCGATATTATTCAATATCGCATTTAACTCGGCGTGGCAGATATAAGGATATTTAGTTTCCAGGAAATCGCCTTCTTTATACCATGGAAATTCATCATCGCTGCAGCCAATAGGCAGTCCGTTGTAACCTGCTCCGACAATTTTATTTTTTTCATTAATTATACAAGCCCCCACTTGTGTGTTTGGGTCTTTGCTTCTTTTAGCAGACAGCAAGGCTACTCCCATGAAGTACTCATCCCACGAAATATAATCTTGTCTTTTTTTCAATTGTAAAAAATTAGTTGCAAAAAGAAATAAATTTTAGTTGATATACTTAATATCCTGTAAAGGCAAACGGGATTTATGTGGTAAACCTACTATTTTAAAACTCGAAAAACTACGAAACGATCACAAATCATAGCGGGAACTAAGTGTTTTCTCATAAAACAATTCTTATTTTACAATGAAGTCCACACCTATTTGAAAAACCATGGAGATAAGTCACCACCCAATATTCCGTTTGCCGGGTAAAATAAAATTCCCGCAGAGAAAGAAATTCCCAATTTCTTTTTGGAAAAATTTTCTTAGTTTATTACACTATATCAAATCACTCGGTTACAGAGACACCCTCGGCCAATACGAACTGCTGAAGCTGGGAATATTTAATCAGCTTAATTTTTTTCAATTACTCGCAGGTGCATTTATCCTATGTACTTGCCTTTTTCATCATCAGTTTCCGGGTTGGGCTTGTATTCTTGCTGCTATGCCAGCGTTGATCAATGCGCTGGTACTTTACCTGAACAAACGTTATATGCACCAGGCGGCGTTTATAGCTTATTTTATTTTGCAACCCCTCGTAACCAGTTTCCTTTTCATGAACAGCCTGAACCTGGGACAGAATCTTTATTTTATTTTATACGGAATATTATCCGTTTTCTTTCTAAAAGAAATTGGCTTCATGATCTTCTCGATATGTTTTTCGATGTTAAACTTTTTTATCCTGTCAGTTGTATTAAAACAATTCATTTACCAGCTGGAGAATATCAATAATTTTCTATACCTCGTTAACGAAGGAGTGGCGATCATATTTATTTTTTATGGATTATATCTTATCAAAAGAGAAAATGCAGCTTACCAGATACGTATACTTTATAAGAATAATGATCTGCAGCAGAAAAATGCGCAGATACAATTACAAACTGATAAGATAAAGGAAAACGCCTCTATTCTTGAAAAGCAAACACAGGAACTAATTGAATTGAACGCATTAAAGAATAAATTATTCAGCATTATTTCTCATGACCTAAAAGCGCCAATGTATGCAATGCGCAATTTTTTCGGTGAAGTGCAGCAAAATAACATGCCGGTCCGGGAATTAAAGAAAATGATCCCGAGTGTGGTAAGTGATCTGACTTATACAACGAGCTTAATGGATAATTTACTTCAATGGGCAAGAGCTCAAATGCAATCACATGCTGTGTATCCACAAAAAGTTGATATAGGAAAATCAATTGAGGAGACTTTGAATTTATTACGCAGGCAATCAGAAAACAAACAAATTGTCATTGAAAGTGATAGCGGCGAAGGAGTTTACGGATTTATGGATAAGGATATGTTGAACCTGGTTTTGCGAAATCTTATTTCCAACGCCATAAAGTTTACACCTGAAAAAGGTAATATAAAAATAGGCGTGCATGAAAATTGTACTATTGTTGAAGTATATGTACAGGATAGTGGGACCGGCATCAGCCCCGAAGCATTAAAAAAAATAAACGGGAATGATTTTTACTCTACAAAGGGCACAGCAAATGAATCTGGTACTGGCCTGGGATTAAAACTTTGCAAAGAATTCATGGTGAGAAATGGCGGACAACTTTATATAGAAAGTAAACCCGGTAAAGGAAGCACTTTTTCTTTTTCATTACCCAAAGCTGTTTAATATAACTAATGCTAGTCTATGTAACTGGCTGCCTACAAAAAATTTTCTCCAGCAATTCATAGAGCTCCGGATGTTTTTCTTTCAGCAGTTTTGGTCTTTCAAAAAAATATTCTGACACCACAGCAAAAAACTCAGCTTCATTGGTCGCCCCATAAGGATTAATGTCAGATTCATTTTCATTGATGAGTTTTATTTCATGTTGCATCAGTTGCA
>DASYQG010000287.1:0-4271 GCA_036005825.1 Chitinophagaceae bacterium
ACCTATTTCGTCATAGCTTAGTTCTTCATTGTGATATAAACTGATCAATGTTTTATAGATGGACGGCAGTTTTGCAATCTTCTTTTTTATTATCTCAGAAATATTTTTTCCGATAACAAATGTATCTACCGGCTCATCAAAATTTTCTTGTGCTGTATTCATCATGTCAAGGAGATCGTTTGATGAGCCGGTTTCAGTTTCAAAAATATTTTCGGCTAACACTAATTTTTTCTTTCGCAAATGATCTATACAAGTATTATAACATATTTGCCCGATCCATGTTGAAAGTTTTGATTGAAATTTAAAGCCCGCCAATTTTTGATACGCTTTTAAATAAACATCCTGGGCAATATCTTTTCTATCGCCGTCATTAATTATCATATCAAATATGATCTTGGCCACAAGATTCTCGGTATTCTTAATGATAATACCAAAAGCATTGCGCTCGCCTCTCAATACCCGATCCACAAGGTGGCGGTCTGCGGTATTTTGCCCGGTATTATTATTCACTTGCCATTTGACGGGTTGGTTTCAGAAATGTTGCAATTTATTTAAAGAAATTTCTTTTTTCTTAAATCATTCCTCACTTTAGCGGTAGCGAGCTGCAAAAAACATTATGAGCGAGATAAAAGTATACGGAAAAGTGATCGATGATAATACCCGCTGCGAGCATTATCATTCACCTCTTGATATAATTGCTATAAAGTTCAAATGTTGTGACAAATACTACCCCTGCTATCAATGTCATGAAGAAACAACTGGTCACCCTGCACAAATATGGAGTAAAGATGAGTGGGACACAAAAGCAATTCTTTGCGGAGGTTGTAAATCTGAACTGACGATCAACGAATATATGCAATCCGGAAATTGCTGTCCAAATTGCAAAGCTCCCTTCAATCCTAATTGCAGTAAGCACTATCATTTGTACTTCCAAACCTAGCTGAAAAGAATTACTGAAAGGTGAACGGAGCGCCGCAAGAAAAGTTTAATAGTAGTAACGAAGCTCGGCTCATAATACACAATTCCCTCCCATAAATGATTCGTCATTTTTGGTAACTTCACCGCCCAACAAATTATGGCATATACTCGTCAATTAGCTGCTATTATGTTCGCCGACATTGTCGGTTATACTGCATTAATGGAGCAGGATGAATCATTGGCAATGGGCTACCGTGAAAGATTAAAAAACAAACTTGAAGAAGTTGTGAATGACCATGGTGGTCGTTTACTGGAATTTCATGGTGACGGAGCACTTTGCAGTTTTACCAGTACATTAGGAAGTGTGAAAGCAGCCACAGCTTTGCAATTGGAAATGCAAAACCCTCCTCTTGTTCCTTTGCGTATTGGTATTCATACAGGCGATGTATTAGTTGATGATACCAGTATTTATGGCGATGGAGTTAACATTGCATCAAGAATGGAATCTTTTGCCGTGCCCGGCAGTATTTTTATTTCAAGTAAAGCTTATGATGATATAAAAAATCAAAAAGAAGTTTCTGCGGTTTCAATGGGAAGATATCTTTTGAAGAATGTGAAAGAGCAAATGGAAATATTTGCGATCAGCAATGCAGGTTTAAAAATTCCCGATGCGGAAGTTTTGGAAGGCAAAGGCGAAGCTGTTCGCCAAAAAAATATTCTTGTTCTCCCTTTTGTAAATATGAGCAATGATCCTGAACAGGAATATTTCAGTGATGGGTTGACGGAAGAACTCATATCAAGTTTATCAAAGCTGAAAGATACAAAGGTGATCTCACGTACTACGTCCATGCAATATAAAAACACAACCAAGGATACGAAAACGATCGGTAAAGAAACAGGCGCCGATTTCATTATGGAAGGAAGTGTAAGAAAAGCTGGAAATAACTTACGTATTACCGCACAGTTCATTGATGCATGCCGTGATGTTCATCTTTGGGCACAGAGTTTTCGTGGTACACTTGATGATATTTTTGATATACAGGAAGATGTTTCCTCAAAAATTGTAGAGGCATTGCGATTACAATTGTCAAGCGAAGAAAAAAATACTTTACAAAAAAGATACACTGATGATTCAGAAGCTTATCAATTGTATTTGCAGGGATTATTCTTCTGGAAAAAAAGAAATGAAGCGGGTTTGAAATCAGCGATCAAACATTTTGAAAAAGCCCTGGAAAAAGATCCTGGCTATGCACTGGCATGGGCAGGCATTGCTGATGCTTATAGCTTAATGGGGGAATACACAAATATTTCAAGAAGGGATCTTTACAATAAACAAATGGAAGCGGTACATAAGGCGCTTGAAATTGATCCGCAACTTGCAGAAGCGCATATTTCCCTTGCTATTTCTCTAATGCTTAATGACTGGGATTGGGTTGGCGCCGAAAGAGAATTTAAACTAGGCTTAGAACTAAACCATAATAATGCAACAGGTCATCATTGGTATGCTGAATTGCTTTTATTCATTGGAAAAAAGGAAGAGGCGTTTAAAGAAATTTCAATTGCTGTTGATCTTGATCCTATATCACAGGGGATATTAAAAGATAAAGGGATCTTCCAATATTATGTCGGACAATACGACGAAGCAATGAAAACGGCCTTAACGACTTTGGAGCTTGACCCGGGTTTTACTCCTGTTCATCGTCTTATTTCACTCGTTTATACCGCTAAGGGTATGTATGAAGAAGCAATCAAAGAAAATAAAAAATGGGGCGATCTTACCGGTAATAAAATAAAAACTGATGTGGCACTTGCTCATATTCTTGCCACTGCCGGCAAAAATGAGGAAGCTAGGAAAATTATTGAAGACACAGGAATTGAAAACATTCTAAGTTCAAATGATTTTCGCGGTGTTGCACTTGTTTACGTAGCTCTTGGCGAAAAGGAGGAAGCATTTGAATGGCTTGAAAAAAGTTACCAGAAACATGAAGAGTCATTGTGCAGTATCATGATCGATCATAAGTTTGATCTGCTAAGGGATGATCCCCGTTTCATCGCTATGCTGAAAAAGATCGGGCTGGCTAACTAAATTTTGAAAAATCTGCCTGTCGTTTGTGGAAAATGAAATAATTTCTCATCTTGTATCAAACACTGCGGATGAAATATATTTTTAGCCTGCTAATTATTGGCATTATTCTGTTTATTGGCTGTAATACTTCTACTAAATCAAATTTCTTTTCACCTGAATCATTGCTTTCAGAACAATTCAGTATTAATACAGATGAAGACACAACGATTCAAACAAAGAACGGTGCATTATTAAAGATCCCAAAAGGAGCTTTGTCAGTTGATGGCGGTATTGCTAAACTTGAAATAAAAGAAGCATACAGCATTCAGCAAATGGTCGAGGCTGGTTTAGTGACAAGTTCAAATGGTGAACCGCTCAGCAGTGGTGGTATGATATATATAAATGCGGTGGGGGGTCAAAAGATCACCTTTAATCAGCCGGTAAAAGTTGCGATACCTGCTGATTACCTTGCCAAAGACATGCAATTGTTCAAAGGACAAATGGATGAGAATGGAAATATTAATTGGACTGATCCTGTTGCATTGCCAGAGAATAAACAATTAACTGCGATTGATAAAGGCAAAATGTTGTTTGAATCGAAATGCGGTAGCTGTCATATTCTGGGTAAAACATTTACCGGACCAGACCTTGCACATTTTATGAAAAGGTTTCCCTTAACTATCGAAAGCAATTATAAATATTATGAACATCCATTTAGTGGTTATTACAACAACAATCATCTCATAATTCCTGCCAAAGGTGATTCTGCTTATTTATTAGGCGAAGACTTGACTAATAAAAATGATCAAGACCATAACCAAGCCTTTTACTTATATGAATGTAACATGGCTAATTGGAGTCCGGCTGTTGGCCAAATCTTTATCAATGATTCCACTAATTACATGCTGAATATTTATAAATACATCCAAAATGAAAGCGGCCGTCTCAATTTACCAATGCCAGGTCAAGCATATCTGAAAGATTGTATTGATAGTTGTGTTGTTTACAATGAAAGGATTGGCTCGCTCAAAAAACAAAAGCAATTAAGTGAGAAAGAAAGACAGAAGTTGGTTAAAGATAATGGCTCAATGGTAGTTGAAATACCAAGAAGACCTAACATTAATCCACCATTTGCATTGCCCGCGGACTTTGATAAAAAAGTAAGTCCTCAAAATTTCGAAGCAGAATACTATCAATTTACAATTGAAAGTTTTGGATGGTTTAATATTGATATTCTTTTAAAAGATGTTGATGGAGTGGAAGAAAGTGAGTTATTTGTTCGAATTGT
>DASYQG010000288.1:0-23740 GCA_036005825.1 Chitinophagaceae bacterium
AATTGGTATGTACCTAAAGTGATATTTGTTAAAAAGGTAACAGGTGTATTTGGGCTAACAATAGTGCACTGGTTGGGTCCGGATAGCTGGGTCCATAAATAAGTAGTGATAAGGCCACTTGTATCAAACCCACTGCCGTTGAGAGCGACTTTATTACATCCAAGTATTACCATTGCATCAGCGCCTGCATTGACGGTAGGTAGTTTATTAGGTTGTGGAAGAATAGGGGTAAGAGAAGATCCCTGATCACCTTTTCCGCAGGATAAAAAAATAAGAACTGCGAAAAATAAAAAGATCGTTCCTGGCTTTAAAGATGATTTCATTTTTTCTCAGTTAATAAATCAAAAAATAAAATTACGTTCACATTAAGGCGAATACTTTTTATTTCGTCGGGCACCGATGATCAGATGGCAGAAAACTTTATTTATAAAGTAATTACCATTTGCCGTCGACAAACTTCATTTGGCAGGAAAGAGAGTAATGATTCAAATCCTAACGATAAAATAATATGTAGGAGTTGCGTCGTCATAATTTTAATTTTATATTGATTAAAAGATCATCTGTGCTGCCGTAGAAAATTCTTCATTGGAATTTGCAGGCTTTTGCGCTTCCTTTTGACATGAAATAATAAACATTGATGAAAGCACTAAAGTTGAAATACGATATAGAAAATTATTTTTCATAACTATATTTTTTAACTGTTTAAAATTTACCTGTAAACATTTACAGAGTTAGTTCCGGCGGGTTCAGAAGGGAAGCTGTTCATTGAATTAATATTTGCATTTGCACTGATTCCACGCAGATAGATGCTGGTCTTATTATTGGAGCCTGCTGGTGTTGAGGTTGGATAAAACGAATGAGCACCATATGCATTGATCTGTGCTGTTCCTCCATTGTCTTCAATCTGGCAACCATTTAAATAGACTTCAAGTTCATTAAAGTGTGCAGTTCCGGGTATATCAAATGGCGGCATAGATTGTCCCCCGGCTGCATGTATGCCCGTGGGAGGAAATGCAAAAGGCGGGGCAGGTGTGCCAATATTGTTTCTTATTGTTGTTGCATAACCTTCAAAGTGAAGTTTGTTATGAAGCGAAGGAGCCGATGATAATAAGATAAACCCGCCATTCAATACCATTCCTATTCCATTATTTTCAATTCTATCGTCATATGATTTTACTTCCACATTGCAGTTTTGAGAAGATGAATTGAAGATCAACATACCTGCTTTATTACCATGTATGTAGTTCCTGCTCATCTTTACCTTAAGCGCAGCGTCCGTCGTAGTTGTATTTTGAATTTGGATGGCTGAGCCAAACTGCTGAATTGTATTGTTCATCATTTCATTATCTTCTACTTCCGCTTCTAACATTCTGCCACTTGCCATTAGATCCCGGTTAATAATGCTAAGACCAATACTACTTCCTTTGATTATGCAATGAGCAACCCTTATTTGTGCTGAGGAAGTAGTTACAATGTCTGTTTGAATTAAAGAGCGAACTGTATGTGCAGGATTATTTTGAAAGGTTATCCATTCAAGGCTATTGTTACCATCACCCAATCGAATAGCACCAGTCCGGTTAGTAGATGCCGGTAATGTAAATGAGGTCAGAGGTAGCGCAGTGATATCAATAACTACGGCGTCTGGATGACCCGGTTGTCCAACAAGACTCATATTGTTTTGCAACTCTAACCTTCCAGCTTTGGGATACGTAGCGTTTAACGTGTAGGTTCCCGCGTTTAATATGATAGTGCCGCCAGTGTTTTCAGGATCGTTGATAGCAGCGTATAACTCACCTACATTATTTACATAAATTTTTTTTGATTGCTCTTTTGCATCAATTCCTGAAGGATTTATTGAAGAAACATTTTGAGGGTCTTTGTTTATTCTTGTTTCTTTCTGGCAGGAAATAAGAACCAGGGTGGTGATCGATAATAAAAATGCAGTTAATAATTGCTTTTTCATAAACTTATTTTAATGATGATAATTTTTAAAAAACTTAATTACATAAACTGAAATCAACTTTAAATTATCACTACGAAAAAGCAAAAGGAAGTGAGTTTTAATCAACGGTGGTTATAGTTTGGTATCCGGCAACCGTTGCAAATCAATTTTTTCGTTATGAGATTTTGTAAAGGGAGGCTTTAAACCGAATAAGGGTAGCTAATACTAAACAAACGGTACCGGGTGGTCTAAAATAATTTGCAGTAGTATTTTTTGACGCAGGAAAAAGTAATTTTAAGTAGCTTTTGCCTGAGGAAATAAAGTCTCTTGACTAAATATTCAATTTCGATATTACTTTTTAGTTTGCTCAGTTTATCAAAACTGCGGGCTCAATTATTTGATGAAAATAATTTCACACTTTATACTACAAAAGAAGGACTCTCAAATAATCGGGTTACCGATATTACACAGGACCGCTTTGGCTATATATGGATCTCTACCCGGGAAGGTTTAAACCGGTTTGATGGCAGCGTTTTCCAAACGTTTTATGCTGACAGCAGCCGTAATAGTTTGCCAAGAGATGAATTGATAAAACTTAAATGGTTGGATAATGAGCAGCTTACCGCATCCACAATTGGAATGCATATAGTAAATGTTAGCAGCTTACAATCCCGAAATATTATTATTCCTCCGGGGAAACTGAAATATGAATATAAGGTAAACTCGATGCAGGATGTTCTCGGAGATCCATCTGGCAACATCTTTATTCTAACACGATCGGGATTTTATCAATATAATAATCGCAACCAGGTGGTTTTTCGTTATGATTATTATAATGAATCGCAAGAAAAGGAAGTTTTTCAATTTGGAAGGAGCATGATAAGAATCGGCAACTCCATTTTATTGGCTACTTATGGGGGATTATTCATTTACAAAATCTCAAGTAAAGAGATCCATCCCATTGGCGTTAATGACGATGTTTTTTTTCAGCAAATTGCACAGCCCAAAGAGTGGTTCCGGTTTATGCATGGTGACGATCACTCCTTTAGCGTACAAATGGAAAATGCGAAGGATCTTTTCTTTTATGATATCGATCATAAAAAAAAATATTCGATATGTGCACCTTTCTCTACTACAGACAAATTCGACTGGCGATCCAAACTGTTCAAATTAAATGATACGCTATATGCAATAAATGGAATGAGAAGAGGGTTTTATCTTATACGCTTTCAAAAGTCAAGCGGAAGCTTTACCATTCAACCTCAGCTTTATTTTGAGAATTATTTTTGTTCGAGTCTATTCATTGACAAAGACAATCGTTTATGGATCGCGACGAACAAAGGTGTATTCGCTGAAAAAAAGATGTCTCGTAATATTGAAAGCTTCACAATTCCCCATGAATTCAATCCATTTAACAAGGATCTGGCCATAAGCTCATTGACCATAGCCAATGAAAAGATTTTTGTAGCTACGGTTTCCGGCCTGCTTGTTTTTGAAAGGAAAAATTTTCAACCAATCAAAAGAATCCCGTTTTTTAGTTCGGATGGAAGTAGCGTGTATCATACAATAACAATTAACCCTGATACAATTCTTGCAACGCTAAATTGCCTTGCGTGGGTTAATACAATAAATCTTAAATATGGAAAAATAAAGCTGCCTGCTGAAGATGCAACTCAGATTGGAGCATTGGCTCTATTCAAAGATTCCCGGAATGCAATCTATCTATCCCACAGTAATGCAAATGAGTTTTACTACAGGGCCGCTCCTGATAGTGGTTTTCGTTTATTAAAGTTTGAATCAAATAAGTTATTTAACATTCTTATTCCTATCCATATTGCTGAAGACCTTCAGGGTAATATTTGGTTTGGAGGTAATGGATACAGCCGCTATAATATACGAACAAGGCAGTTCGATTTTACCATCGATTCATTTCCGGCATTAAAAATGGCGAGAAAAGAAGTTACGAAACCTGTGTTCTATGGGAATAAAATATTTTTTGGAATTCCAGAAAATGGATTGGTAATTTATGAGCCATCCACTAATAAATTTGAGCAATTTACCAGGAATAACGGACTACCGAATAACACCGTAGAAGCTTTATTTCAATTCAACAATAAAGTTTGGTTAGGAACGGATAACGGACTTGCAAGTTTTGATCTTGCTACGAAACAAATATCCGCCTTTGGAATAAGGGATAATTTACCACCAGAACCATTTACTTGCTTTTCGTTTCATTTTGATTCGGTGCATCAACAGTTGTATGCAGGGTTCAATAATACGATCGTACGATTTGATCCTGGCAAGCTTATTAAAAACAATTCTCCGCCCTCTTTTTATATAGAGAACATCAAAGTTGCAAATGGAGTAATGTTATATCACCCTGAACGAAAAATTTCAATCTTATATAGTCAGAATAATCTAATAATAAACCTGGCTTCGATTAACTATGAGGATGCGTATCAACAACAATTTGCTTATCGGTTTGTGAAAAATGGCAATGAAGAATGGCAGGTAACGGGCACGCAACGCAGCATAATTCTTAGCAATCTTTCACCAGGAGGTCATATACTCCAGGTAAAAGTCTTTGTAAAAAATAATAGCTGGCCTGAACAGATTAAAGAGTTGCTTATTTACGTACGTCCTCCTTTTTGGCGAACCAATTGGTTCATTTCAATATTAGCTGCTATTTTGATTGTTAGCTTTTATTTCTTTTACCGGTCGCATATCAGATCAGTACGACAAAAAGCCAATATTGATAAACAATTAGCAGAACTTGAAATGAAAGGATTACATGCTCAAATGAATCCTCACTTTATTTTTAATTCACTTAACAGCATCAAAGAGATGATACTGGAAGATCAAAAACAGAACGCCAGCCGGTACTTAAGCAAGTTCGCTCAACTGATCCGTACGAGCCTTGAACAATCAAGGCATACTTTTATAACGATAAAGCAATGTATAGATCATTTGAATCAATACCTGGAAATGGAAAAGATCCGGTTTGGAGAATTTGATTATTCGATCACTGTTGAAGAGGGTCTCTTTGCTGAAAATTGTTACATAGCGCCGATGTTAATCCAACCTCTTGTTGAAAATGCGATTTGGCATGGATTGCATAGTAAAAGAGGAGAAAGGAAATTGAGCATTCAATTTTATAGATCAAATGAGCAATTAATTTGTGAAATTGATGACAATGGGATCGGAATAAAACAGTCTAAAGAAAATAAATCTGGATCCCGATCTGTTCATCGTTCATTAGGCATATCAAATATCCAGGAACGGCTTGCAGTGCTTAATGAAAAATATAAGATCAATTGTTCATTAGTTATTACTGATAAAGCAGAGCTTTCCAGTGGCGCTGAAACAGGGACTTTGGTAGTGTTAAGGTTAACCATATAAAACCTATTTATTATGATCAGAACTATACTTGTTGACGATGAATTAAGAGGTTTAAATACTTTGAAAAAATTATTGCAGGAATATTGCCCGGATATTAAGATCATTGCAGAATGTACTAACGCCGAAAGCGCAAAAGAAAAACTTGAATTACTCGAGCCGCAATTAGTATTTCTCGATATTTCTTTGCCTGATAGAACGAGCTTTGATGTTTTAGCAGACATCGACAAGGTAAACTTTGAGATCATTTTTGTTACCGCTCATGATCAATATACATTGCAAGCTTTTCATTACAGCGCTATCGATTATTTAATGAAACCAATTGATGAAGATCTGTTAATAGATGCAGTTCGTAGGGCTGTAAAGCGTATAACGGCCAGCTCGATAAATGATAATGTTTCTACTCTATTGCATAACCTGCACAAAACACAAACACCACAGGATATGAAGTTGTGTGTTCCTTCGGTAAAAGGATTCCAGGTAGTAGAGCTGAAAGATATTCTTTATTGCGAAGCATCTGGAAGCTATACTAATCTGTTGTTTGATGACAAACACACTATTTGTTCTGCAAAAACCATTCATGAATACGAGGATCTTCTCTCTGATGCAGGTTTTGTACGCATCCATAAATCATTCCTGGTAAACCTGCGACATGTTAAAGAATACATTCGGGGTGAAGGAGGAGCGGTATTGCTTTCAAATGATAAAGAAGTCGAGGTTAGTCGCCGAAAAAAGGATTTTTTTTTAATGAAGATGAAAGAGTTTTATAAATATTGAGCATTGCACAACAACATTCAAAATACCTTGGTTAAAAAAAATCTGCATATTAGTTTTGCTATCCATGTCCGCTAACGATCAATACTTCCAGTCAAATGGTTATAAATGGAATTTTTAATGAATATATGTATTCGCCGTACCCACGTTTCAGGAATGCAGTAGAAGCTGAGAAAGGCAAATGGCATATCAAATGAGTGGTGTATTCTTTACGGGCAAGGATAGCCTAAATAACAAACTGAAGTCTTCGCTTCGCTCTGAACAGGCTACTGAATCATAAGATGAATAGAATTGTTGCAGCACAAGAGTGCGACGCAACAGAGGTATAATAGTAGTGCAACAGCTGGCCAACAAATAAAAAAGATTCAAAAAATTGCCTTTCCCTATCTTCGCAACGCAACAAAAAGCACATTCTGCACATGGTCCCAAAGTACAAACGCATCCTTTTAAAACTTTCCGGTGAGTCTTTGATGGGAAATAAATCCTTTGGTTTTGATAATGATGTTATTGCGCAATATGCGGCCGATATAAAACTCCTAACAGAGATAGGTGTGGAAGTAGCGATCGTAATTGGCGGAGGAAATATTTATCGCGGCATGAATGAGGCGGAGACAGGAATTGAAAGAGCTCACGGAGACTATATGGGAATGCTTGCTACCGTTATCAATGGAATGGCATTACAAGCAGGCCTTGAAAAGATCGGTGTATTTACAAGATTGCTTAGCGCTATTAAAATGGAACAGATAGCTGAACCTTATATCCGTCGTCGGGCTATTCGTCATTTGGAGAAAGGTCGTGTGGTGATCTTTGGCGCAGGCACTGGTAATCCTTATTTCACAACTGATACTGCTGGCTCATTAAGGGCAATTGAAATAAATGCAAGTGTGATCCTAAAAGGAACCAGGGTTGATGGCATTTACTCTGCCGATCCGGAAAAGGATCCTTCGGCTAAAAGATTTGATAAAATAACTTTTGCAGAGTGTATTAGTAAGAATCTGCGTGTAATGGATATGACCGCCTTCACTCTTTGCATGGAAAATAATCTTCCGATCGTCGTTTTTGATATGAATAGACAAGGTAATCTGCGCCGGGTGGTGACAGGAGAAAAAGTAGGTACATTGGTTACGGGTTAGTAAATATTCTATTTTAATCCATCTTTATTGGGTATTGTGAAAAACTTGCCGGGTTAAAACTGCCGGATTTTTATTAGTTTCCATTGTGATTTTATATATGTTAAGTATTAGCTTATCCACTTTTGAGATCGTTCTTCTTTTTGGCAGCGCCATTGTTGTCGGCTTTGTCATCAATTTATTCTTCTCAAGCAGGAAAGGAATGAAGAATGATATGCAGGAAACCAAGAAATCTTTAAGCAGTGGCCTTGATGAATGGAAATTGAAATATATAAGCGAAGCCGAGATCAAGGATAAAGAGATCTCTGACCTGAAAAATCGCCTGCTTGATGCCACTGAAAATAAAAGGATCTATGAAATAGAGATAGAAGAGTTGAAAAGCCAGGTAAGAAAATTGAATCTCGATGTTCAGCAAACAAAATCAGAAAAACCTTTACCACAAACAAGACCCGATTATTATGAGCAACTTCGCCAGGCACAGCAAAGCCTGATGGATCATAATGCCAAAATAAGCCAACTGCTAGAGCAAGTGGATGTAATTAAAGAAACAGAAGAAAAAAGCCAGGAGATATTGCGAAGCAATGAAGAACT
Source organism: Chitinophagaceae bacterium (assembly GCA_036005825.1). Classification (GTDB taxonomy): domain Bacteria; phylum Bacteroidota; class Bacteroidia; order Chitinophagales; family Chitinophagaceae; genus VBAS01. The sequence goes on from DASYQG010000288.1 coordinate 7,834, forward strand.
GAGCATGCAGATCAAAGACATGAAATATTTGCTGGAGGAAAAAGAAGATGAAATAAACCATATAAAAGAAAAGGAACACCTAACCAGTGAGATGAGTGCGATGCTGGATAGTGCTTATGGCGAGTTTAATACTTTGCAAGGCAAGATCCATAAATTAGAATCCCAGCTTACTTCGTCAAGGATGATGAATATTGAATATGAAGATCTGAAAGAAGCTTATTACAAGACTATACGTGATTTGGATGAATCAAAAAATAAGATCAATCATTACATGCAGGAAAATCAAAGCCTGCAGATCTATTTGTCAAAAACAGAGGATAAGTTAAGTGAGGCTAATCAGCAGCGTCAGCAATTGCAAAAGAAGGTTGCTTACCTGGAGGAACTTAACAACGATCTCCACCAAATGACTGAAGCAAATAAAAAACTGGAAGGCCAGATAAGAAAATTAGGTGAATTAGAAAGTAAACTAAATATTGTAGCGGAAGAAAGAGATAGATTAAGAGAGAAGCAGGGCACCAGTTCATAACTGACCAAAATCATAAAGTAAAAGCTCCAACAGGAGCTTTTTTTATTAATGCGGGTTTACCTTTACACTGAATTAAATTTTATGAATACCAATATTGCAGATATAAGGCGGGATTATTCTCACAAAAGTTTATCAGAAAAAGAGGTGAATGCAAATCCAATCAAACAATTTGGAAATTGGTGGAATGAAGCTGTGAATTCAAAGATCGATGAAGTGAATGCAATGACCCTGGCAACAGCTTCTATTGATGCATTGCCCTCTGCAAGAATTGTTTTACTGAAAGAATTTAATGAGAAAGGATTTGTTTTTTTTAGCAACTATGAAAGCTATAAAGCACAACAGCTTGCTGAAAACCCAAAAGCCTGTCTTGTTTTTTTCTGGAAAGAATTGGAACGACAAGTAAGAATAACGGGATTAATTGAAAAGATAAGTGCGAAACAAAGTGATGATTATTTTCAATCACGTCCTGAAGCAAGCCGAATTGGCGCATGGGCATCGCCACAAAGCCGCGTGATAGAAGACAGAAGTTGGCTTGATGAAAAATTTAATGAGCTGGTAAATAAAATGGAAGGAACTTCAATTCCTCGTCCGCCTCATTGGGGAGGTTATATTGTAAAGCCCGTTGTCATTGAATTCTGGCAAGGAAGACCCAGCCGCCTGCATGATCGCCTTCAATATACATTAGAAGAAAATGGAGAATGGAAAATAGAAAGGCTGGCCCCATGATTTAGATGATAGATGATAACTGATCAGATGATAGTTATTCTAAAATTATCATCTGTCATCTGAATAACTATCACCTATTTTTTCTTCTTCTTCGCTGGTCGGCTTTTACCAAAACTTCCTTTATTGATCTTTCCTTTTTTAGTTTTTTTATCACCTCTTCCCATAATCTTTATTTTTAACTGTGTTTAAATAAAAAAATCTCTTGTGTAATGTAAAGTAACAAGAGATTTTTTTAAAAGATGTTTTTATTTTTTCTTTTTCTTTTGCAATAAAGGTTTCAGGTCCTTCATTGAAGATTTTAATGTTGCTAAAAGCTCTTTTCCTCCTTTAAATCTTGCAACAACTTTTTCTTTTATGTTTATCTGAGCTTTTGTTTGTGGGTTATGACCTTTCCTTCCTTCCCTGTATGAAAGCAAAAAGGTGCCAAAGCCAACAAGTGTAACCTTGCCACCATTTTTTAAAGTTTTAGTTACAGCATTTGTGAACGAATCCAATGCAGCATTTGCCTGAGTTTTTGTAATACCTGACTCTTCAGCAATTACATCAATTAAATCGGCCTTATTCATGATAGTTAGTTTTATAAGTGATAACGGCGGCAAATTTAGCCGCTTTTGATTTGCAGCAAAACTTTTTCTTTGTTTTTTCTGAACAATTAAATCCCGGGAAAATCATACGGGGAAAGGATTTCCTCTGACAGTAGTTTTATGCTTGTTTTTGAAGTTATTCCACTATTTGCATCAGGCTGCGGAAAGCTATAAAGCGATCGCCCCAGATATCAAAATTTTTTTGTCTCACGGTAGTTGAGTAATTTTCAATGTAGCGGTTATAATCAGATTTGGTATCGGCAAAGTATTGTGCTGCATAAGTTGGGCCTTCCTTTTCATCTATTTCCAGTAAACGAAGCAATTTTGAGCCAGCAAAGCAACCTGTTTTTATCATTTCAGGCATGTGGTCATTTAGCATCCACTGCACCCATTCGTCGTGAATTGACCAGTCAACTTTTACGGTAACATTATAGATAAACATGTTTATTTTTTTAATCAACTATCTTATTGTTTTCGGCATCATCAATAATTATCTTTTTCAGCCGTTGATACATGAAGGAAACAGTAAGTAATAGCACACCCAGCAAAATAAACGCCGCAATTTTACCGCCGGGCGGGATCTTGCGAATATCATACGTAAACAATTTTATAAGAGTAATAGTAAAAAGACTCAATGAGATGATCCGTAATGGGCGAAATTTATATTGCATACCCAACCACATCATAATAAATGAACAAATACTCCAGAGAATGCTAAGCCCGGCTTTATAATACAAATTCTCCCACCATGACCAATCATTTTTTTGATAATTCAACCATAGGTTTACCTGATAGATCTCAACACTTAGTAAAAAAATAAAACTAATAGCAGCTATCCATGTGAATGCCGGAACAATAGAGGCCCAATTTTTACCTTCAGTTCTTTTAAAATAAATAACAAGATCGATCAATAACCAGCCCAATAGAACAACACTTATCCAATGCGCAAAAAACAAATTACCCTGGTCTGTCCGGATCAGTGTTAAAGACATATCATTGTTGGTATTGATATTTATTAAGTAAAGGCCAAGACATAGAATGGTAAATAAGAATTTAAATATGGGGAAAATTGCTGATCTTTTGAAACTGAACAAAACAATAATAGCAAAAAGAAAAGTATACAGTTGCAGGTAAATAATAAATAAGTGTTCAATACTATTTCTTGTGCTGAATTGGTAAAAAACCTCTAATGCGCCGGATAAGTAAAGTGTAATAACGAAAGCTCCCAATAAAAAGTCTCTTACAGATTGGTTTTGAAACTTTTTTAAATAGTAAGTATCTGCTTCTTTATACATCAATTTAAAATAAATGAACAATGAGGCTGCAACTGCGATATTTGTACTGAATCCTTTGTTGAGCAGAATGGGGATCAGTTGTTGATCAGAAAAATAAACCTGCATCCATGTAATGCCAAGGCTTCCGAGCATAAGAATTGCGATGAGAAGCGAAGCGATCTTAAGTTGAACAGTTCTTGTTCTTTGAAAAAGCCAGAATAGAATTACAGCTTCGGCTGCCCAGAATAATGTGACATAATTCCCTTTGAACTGTATTGGAGCTGCCAGGGAAATAAAAGTCAGTGCTAAGCCAGTAAGCAACGCTAAAAAATTCGGGTCAATTGTTTTCTTTTGTTTAAAGCCAAGCACCAATAACAAATTGAATACACCAAGTGAAGCAGTAAATAGCCCGTTATAATTTCCATGCTCCCAGTAGGGAAGAATAACCATTGCAGCGAGATAAAAAAGAAAATTTATACTCAACACGACCATAAAATCAAAAGCATTGAAAATTTTCTTTTCCCGGATATTGTTTACAATGCTCATCGTAACGAACTGCAGGTAAAATAATATCCCAAAAAGCATCGCATCTTTATAAGGCACAAGAGCAGGAGAATCAAACCACATTTTTTTGATTAGCCAGCTTCCATAAATTATTGTTGTAAAAAATAGTGCAATAATATTTATAGAAGGCCATCGCTTGAACCAGGCCAGCACCATTAAGCCTGTATTCAGGATACATAAATATGTAAAGAGTGCTACATAATTATCCTGGCCTGTGCTTACAAGAAAAGGAGTAATAAAACCACCGATCGTTGCCAGTACAGCTAACTCAAGTCGATCATAATAAAGAGATAACAGCACTGCGAATGCAGTGATGATAACCATAATAATAAATCCTGCCGTCTGGCTTATTAGATGATATTGATGAAATGCAAACGCAATAGTGAAATAGAAAACGGTAAGACCACCGCCCATTAAAACAGAGCTGAAAGAACGATAACTTTTTCTTATTCGATGTGCAATGCCGATCAATATTCCGCCGGCAATAAGACCAATAATGACACGACCAGTTTCATTTATCCAGTTTTGATCTATTGCATATTTTACAAAAAATGAAATTCCCAATACTAATACTGTAATTCCTATTTTACTTAAAAGATTTTCCCCAATGAATTTTTCTAGATCAGTTTCTGGTTTTGAAGATGGAACAATAGGTTTAGGAGGGTCTTTTTTCCCGACTATGATCTCTTCTCGTTTGATCTCAATAATAGGTTGCGGTTCCTGTTTTTTTATTTCAGGTGTAAAGACTGGTTTTATTTCCTCTTTCTTTTCTTCTTTTAGAGTTACTGCGACAGGTGGCGGCACAAACGCTTTTTGTACAGGCTTCTCTTCAACAATTATATTTTTTGTTTCTATAGGTTGCTTTAAGTTTCTGACCTCTCTAGTAAGCGCTGCGATGTCTTCACTTAAATATTTAATACGATCATATAATGATTCGGTGAGTTTTTGCTGTTCGGAAGTGCGGCCTAAAATAGTGAGAAGTAAAATAAAAAAAACGATAGGGATAAGGATGAGCAGAATGATCAATCCGGTCATCGTAGTTGGTTTGGTGAATAATAACTGCTATAACTGTCAATAAAAATTTCAAATGCAGCTTTATATTTCAATATCTAAATATACCGGACAATGATCAGAATGTTTGACATCGGGAAAAATTTCCGCATCCTTTAAGTTCTTTTTTAGCGGATCTGTAACATTTATATAATCAATTCTCCAACCTTTGTTTTGCAAACGAACAGTGGGAAAACGCTGGCTCCACCAGCTATATCTATGAGGCTCAGTGTGAAATTCACGAAATGTATCCGTCCAACCGACTTCAAAAAATTTATCCATCCATTTTCTTTCTTCCGGCAAAAATCCTGATGAGTTTTTATTGCCTTTTGGATCATGAATATCAATTTCTTTATGTGCGATATTATAATCACCGCATAAGATCAGATTTGGATGTTTCTTTTTTAAGTTGTTGAGCCAAATAAAAAATTCATCGAGCCATTTATATTTGAATGCTTGTCTTATATCGCCACTTGTGCCTGATGGAAAATATGCGTTAATAAGTCTCACATCTTTGAAATCAAGTTGAATAATTCTTCCTTCGTCATCGCTTACGCCGTGACCATTGCCAAGTTCTATTTTATCAGGTATTGTTTTTGTAAACACTGCAACTCCGCTATATCCTTTTTTTTGTGCACTAAACCAATAATCGTGATACCCAAGATCATTAAATAGCATATGATCTACATTTTCTTTCAATGCTTTTGTTTCCTGTACACAGATCACATCCGCCGGGTTTGTTTTCAGCCAGTCAAGAAAACCTTTTTTGATTGCCGCTCTTATACCGTTTACATTGTAAGAGATAATTCGCATTCTAAAAATTTAGGATGACAAGTTAAATGAATTGATAAATAAGTGTAACAGGATTATTCTATTTTTATCACAAAGAAGGAATTTAAAAATGAAACCTGAAGAACATCTTATTCCGCCAAAATCGCATGTTTATTTGGATGGTCCAAAAAGCAGGGGCTTTGAATTATCATTTGCCTTAAGAGTCTTCTGGCAATTTATTCGTGGATTCAGAAAGCTGCATTTTATTGGTCCCTGTATTACCGTGTTTGGATCAGCAAGATTTAAGGAAGACAATAAATTTTATATAGCGGCAAGAGAATTCGGAAAAAGGATCTCAGAGTTAGGTTTTGTTACGATGACTGGCGGCGGTCCTGGTATAATGGAAGCTGCAAACCGAGGTGCTTTTGAAAATGGGGGCATCTCTGTTGGTTGCAATATCCAGTTATCATTTGAACAAAAGCCTAATCAGTATATGAACAGGTGGATCACCTTTGAACACTTTTTTGTGCGGAAAGTTTTGCTGGTTAAATATTCCTATGCTTTTGTCATTTTGCCGGGTGGTTTTGGAACAATGGATGAATTTTTTGAAACGCTTACATTGATTCAAACAAAAACGATCACTCAATTTCCCATAGTATTATTTGGAAAAGAGTATTATAAAGAACTTTGGGATGTGTTGGAACATATGGCGAATAATGGATCTATAGCAAAAGAAGATCTTTCGCTTGTATTGCTTACCGATGATATTAATGAAGCAATGTCACATATCCGTACGTATATCAGCACGAATTATAAAATAAAACCCCGTAAACGTTCTCCATGGTTAATGGAAAGACGTTGATGCTTATTTTTGATATTATTTTAAAATGAAACAGAAACATCATGGAAATTAACACTGTCATTTTCGATCTTGGCGGAGTGCTGATTGACTGGAATCCCCGCTATGTCTACAGGACAATATTTAAAACGGAAGAAGAGATAGATTGGTTTTTTGAAAATGTGGCTACTCATGATTGGAATGAGAACCAGGATGCAGGATATCCAATTGCAAAAGGAACGGAAGAATTGGTTGCTCTGCATCCGGAATGGGAAAAGGAAATAAAAGCCTATTATGGAAGATGGACAGAGATGCTGGGAGGGCCAATACATGGAACGGTAGAAATATTCAAACAATTAAAACAAATACCAGGCTTGAAAACTTATGCCCTCACAAATTGGAGTGCTGAGACATTTCATATTGCTTTGGAGCGGTATGATTTTTTGCATTGGTTTGATGGCAGGGTTGTAAGTGGCGAAGAGAAAACAAGAAAACCTTTTCGTGATTTTTATAACAAATTGCTTGATCGTTATAGTGTGAAACCTTCGCAAGCGGTATTCATAGATGATAATTTAAGAAACATAAATGCAGCCGAAGAATTGGGAATAAAAGGGATTCATTTTCATAATCCGCTACAATTGAAAAATGAATTAACAGATCTAGGACTGTTTGTTATTAAAGGCTAATTTTTTCAAATAATAATTAACGAAAGGAAAGCAATTCCACTTCAAAGATTAAAGTACTATTCGGCCCGATCTCACGACTGATACTTCTGTTACCATAAGCTAACTGTGGAGGAATATATAATTTCCATTTGCTGCCAGTTGGCATTAATTGTAAGGCTTCGGTCCATCCTTTAATTACTGCATTTAATGGAAAACTTGCCGGTTGTCCCCGGCGAACTGAGCTATCAAACACTTCACCTTTTATAGTGGTACCATGATAATGACAGGTTACAGTATTGTGTGCTGAAGGTTTGGGTCCATCACCTTGTGTGATAATTTCATATTGTAAACCACTAGGTAACGTTACAACGTTTTCTCTTTTCCCATTTTCTGCAAGAAATGCTTCACCTGCTTCCATATTATTTTTTTCTTTTTGTTGTAAAAATGATTTTAGCTTATCTGATAAAGACATAATTAAATTTTATTCTAAAACAGGTCTTAACCACCTGGTTGCTTCTTCAATACTCATTCCTTTTCTTTTTGCATAATCTTCTAATTGATCCTGCATTATTTTTCCCACACCAAAATAGTGACTTTGGGGATGCGCAATATACCAACCGCAAACGGAAGCTGGCGGATTCATAGCCAGGCTTTCAGTTAATTCAACGCCAATATTTTCCTGTGCACTTAACAGGTCAAACAATTTTATTTTTTCTGTATGATCAGGACAAGCCGGATAACCAGGAGCCGGACGAATACCCTTATAATTTTCTTTGATCAATTCTTCATTTGATAAATTTTCATCTTTGGCATAACCCCAATATTCTCTTCTTGTTTTTTCATGTAAACATTCTGCAAATGCTTCCACTAAACGATCGCCAAGAATTTGTACCATGATCTTATTATATTCATCATGTTCATCAGCAAATTTTTTGACCCATTTGCTGGCGCCAAACACACTTACAGCGAATGCGCCGATAAAATCATTGCCTAGCTCGTCAGGACAAATGAAATCACTTAATGAAAAGCTTGGTTGTCCGACCGCTTTTTTCAACTGCTGCCGAAGAGATTCCAGTTTTACTTCACCTTTTTCTGTTTGAAGTGTAACAGTATCTGCATTATTACTTGTTGCCGGCCAGAAACCAATTACTCCATTTGCTGTAAACCATTTTTCGTCAACAACTTTCTTCAGAAGTTTTTGTGCATCATCATAAATTCTTTTTGCTTCGACGCCGAAAATTTTATCTGATAAGACTTCAGGAAAACGTCCCGGCATTTCCCATGCAATAAAGAACGGACCCCAATCAATATATTTTGCAATAGTACCAAGATCAAATTCTTTGAAAACTTTTACTCCTTCTGTTGTGGGCTTTACCGGTTTGTAATTCTTCCAATCAAAGTATTCTTTTGTTATTACTGCTTCAGAATAGGGGATAAGAGATTTTGTTTTGTTCTTGCTTAAAAACTGTTCGCGGAGCTTTTCGTATTCCTTTTTTGTTTCTGCCAGGAAAGATTGCTTTTGTTCATTACTTAATAAAGAACTTACCGCAGTAACGCTTCGACTTGCATCCAACACATGCAATACTCCATTATCATATTGAGGGGCAATTTTTACAGCCGTATGCATTCTTGAAGTAGTGGCGCCACCAATCAATAATGGTTGCTTCATTCCACGCCGTTTCATTTCATGCGCCACATGGACCATTTCATCAAGAGATGGAGTAATTAAGCCACTAAGTCCAACGATGTCTGCCTTTTCTTTTTCAGCAGTATCAAGGATCTTATCAGCATGTACCATTACTCCAAGGTCTATAATGTCATAGCCGTTGCAACCAAGAACAACACCCACAATATTTTTACCAATATCATGCACATCACCTTTTACGGTTGCCAGCAAAACTTTAGGAGCACTGGCTGATTCTTTGTTTTCAGTGCCGGCTGCTAAATGAGCCTTCTTTCTTTCTTCTTTTTCGGCTTCAATGTAAGGAGTAAGAATAGCAACTGATTTTTTCATCACTCTTGCACTTTTTACAACTTGGGGTAAAAACATTTTACCACTGCCAAAAAGATCACCTACTACATCCATCCCAGCCATTAATGGACCTTCAATTACATCCAGAGGTTTCGGATATTTTACTCTTGCTTCTTCTGTATCAATATCAATGTAGTCAGTAATGCCATTTACCAATGCATGTTTCAATCTTTCTTCTACTGATGTGTTCCTCCATGCTTCGTCTTTCACTTCCACTTTACCTTTTGCTTTTACCGTTTCTGCAAAAGCAATTAATTTTTCAGTTGCTTCGTTATTGTCATTATTGCGATTAAGAATTACATCTTCACATAGTTTTTTCAATCCAGGTTCAATTTCATCATACACCACCAGCTGACCTGCATTTACGATGCCCATGTCCATTCCCGCTTTGATTGCATAAAATAGAAAAACAGAATGCATGGCTTCCCGTACATGGTCATTTCCGCGAAACGAAAATGAAAGATTGCTAACACCACCGCTAATTCTTGTCAACGGCATCAACTCTTTTATTTCTTTAGTTGCTTCAATAAAATCTACCGCATAGTTATTATGCTCTTCTAATCCTGTAGCAACAGCAAATATGTTGGGATCAAAAATTATATCCTGAGGATCAAAGCCTACTTTCTCAGTCAATATTTTATATGCACGATGAGATATTTGAACTTTTCTTTCTTTTGTATCAGCTTGTCCTTTTTCATCAAATGCCATCACAATCACGGAAGCGCCATACATCAAACATGTTTCAGCTTGCTGTATAAATTTTTCTTCGCCTTCTTTCATTGAAATGGAATTCACAATGCATTTGCCCTGCACACACTTCAAGCCTGCTTCAATGATCTCAAACTTCGAGCTATCGATCATGATCGGGATCTTCGCAATATCGGGTTCGCTTTGTAAAAGATTAAGAAAGGTTGTCATGGCAAGTACGCCATCGAGTAAGGCGTCATCCATGTTTACATCGAGCACTTGTGCACCGCTTTCCACTTGCTGGCGTGCAACACTCAATGCTTCTTCATATTTATTTTCCCTGACTAGGCGAGCAAATTTTTTAGAGCCTGTTACATTGGTTCTTTCGCCAATGTTTACAAAATTTGTTTCTGGGCGAACAACTAATGGCTCTAAACCTGAAAGACGTAAATATGGATGAATGATAATTTGTTCCGGCATCTAGGTATTCCTCTTCACCAATGCATTCCGGATAACTGAAAAGTTATTAATGATTAGGATCACTACTGCTACTATTAATAGGGTCTTTTCCATCGTTCCTAATTATAGAGCTAAGATAATACTCAAATCGCCAATTCTTTAATGGTTTCCGGTAATTTTCTTGGTGTTATTTTTTTTACATGTTTTGCAATATGTTGAATATGATCGGGAGTAGTGCCACAACAGCCTCCAACTATGTTCACAAATCCTTCTTTTGCCCAATCTTCAAGGAAATGTGCCGTGTCTTCGGGTTTTTCGTCGTATTCTCCCATGGCGTTTGGTAAACCTGCGTTGGGATATGCCGATACATAGCAAGAAGCCATTTGACTTAATTCTTCAATATGTGGTCGCATTTCTTTTGCACCCAATGCACAATTCAATCCAATACTTAATGGTTTTGCGTGCATTACCGATGTATAAAATGCTTCCAGCGTTTGACCGCTTAATGTTCTTCCAGATGCATCGGTAATTGTTCCGCTGATCATTATTGGAAGTACATTCTTCTTTGTATCTCTGAAATATTTTTTAATAGCAAAGATGGCAGCTTTTGCATTTAATGTATCAAAGATGGTTTCTACTAATAGGAGATCAACACCACCATCAACCAATCCTTTTGTTTGTTCATAGTAAGCTTCAACAGCGTCATCAAAAGTTAAAGCTCTGTAACCAGGATTGTTTACATCTGGTGAAAGAGATAATGTTTTATTCAATGGTCCGAATGCGCCAGCAACCCACGGGCCATCGTGCCCTACAGAAAAATTTGAACTTGCCAAAAACTCATTCACTGCTTCACGGGCACATTTTGCTGCAGCCAAATTCATTTCATAAGCTAATGCCTGCATTCCATAATCTGCTAATGATACTTTTTGTGCATTGAACGTGTTTGTTTCAATGATATCAGCGCCAGCTTCGAGGTATTGCTTATGTATCTCTTTAACGATATGCGGTTGTGTAAGGCTAAGCAGGTCATTATTGCCTTTGAGATCGGAAGGCCAGTCCTTGAATCTTTCGCCACGATAATCTTCTTCGGCAAGTTTATACCGTTGTATCATGGTGCCCATAGCGCCATCGATGATGAGAATCCGTTTTTCTAATTCGTTTCTTATATCCATATTCAAAGCTTTGAGTTATGAGCTGTGAGCCATGAGCTTTGTTGAATAGAATTACCAAACGTACAAGAGTGCGACGCAACAAAGCTCAATAGCAGCAATACAGCTGACTACACAATAAAAATCTTCGAACCATATAAACGTTGGGAAACAGTTGTGAAGTTTCTTTGCGTTTATTAGTTCCGTAAAGGCCGAACAATAAACAAATCCGCCTGTGGAGGCAAAGTTAAAAGTTATAAGTCAAAAGGCAAAAGCTATTTATTAGAGACATACTTTTCTATTGGAAGCCGATTCTGAAGACTGCGGGCCAGGGTCATTTCATCAGCATATTCCAGCTCGCCACCGAAAGCAATGCCCCTTGCAATGGTAGTGATATGAATATTTGTGTGCTGCAACTTCTTTTGAATATAATAGATAGTAGTATCACCCTGTATATTTGGATTCAAAGCAAAAATGATCTCTTCTGTTTTTTCTTTCTGCACACGATTAATGAGTGATTCAATATTGAGCTGATCTGGACCAACACCGTCAAGCGGTGAAATAATACCGCCGAGAACATGATAGGTACCATTGTATTGTTGTGTACTTTCAATGGCAATCACATCGCGGATATTTTCAACAACACAAATGGTTTCTTGCTTACGCATGCTGTTAGCACAAATCGAACATATATCTCCATCCGCTACATTATAACAACGCTGGCAAAATTTTATTTCATTGCGCATTTTAGCGATCACTTCGCTGAACTGTTGTACGTTGTTCTCTTCCTGCTTTAATAAATGAAGCACCAACCGCAATGCAGTTTTTTTACCAATACCGGGAAGTTTGGCAAATTCGTTAACAGCATTTTCCAGAAGTTGGGAAGAAAATTGCATGGGGCAAAGATAGCTGCGAGTTATGAGCTGTGAGCTATGAGAAGGAGTTTTTTCTTTAACTCAAAGCTTAGAGCTCATGGCCTATTTCAAACTCATTATCCCAGTTAGGTCGGACGGTTATTTTTTTATTGAGTGGTCTAACTAACTCAGGTTGTTTTCTTCCTTCAAAAAATTTACCTGTATCCCAATGTCCATTTTTGTTTGCATCGTAAAGAATACTAAGCTCATATTCCCCGGGGTTAAATAAGGATTGATTAAGTTCAGTGCTGTTAAGCGGGAATGTTTTCACTACCTGGCCATTCTGGGAGAATTGCAATACCGGGTTTTTTGAAAGATCAATGTTGGTAAAGCTGATCTTTAAAGAACCATAGTCTGCCTGCTTTTTTGTAGTGAAGCTGATCGTATCTGTCTTCAATAATTTCCGGCCGGAGGAATCATCTGCAAAGTCTTTATCTAGGATCAAATGATAAAGGGTGTTTTCTTTCCAGGTAATTTTTAATGCCAGTTTTTTCTTCAGGCTATCCATTTGCCAACTGGCAGGGGTGGAGTTAAATGCAGAATCTGTACTTAGCTGAAGTTTTGTGGAATCAAAATTTCGAAGCGGTTGTTCAAAGTTCAAATTAAAACTGCCAAGCAGGTCCTGTGCATTGCCGCTAAGGTTAGTTGAAAATCTTAATCTTCTTTCATCGGGTTTTGCACCGGGACGATTACCTCCTGTAAAATTTATTGTTGATGACGGTGGTTGCTCTTTCTTTTCTTCAAAAGCATATAAGGTAACAGGTGCAGCACCAGGTTTTATTTCAACAGCACTATCTGCAAATGCGAAGAGTGTTTTACCAAAGTACCGTTTGGGACCTCCTTCATCTTTTATTGCATACAAATAAAAAGTACCGCCTGGTAAGTATTGAAAACGAAAATTACCTTTTCCATCCACCTTAGTAATATAACGTGGGTTTTCTTTTGTAAGTGCAGAATCGTCGCCGCTTTGATAAAGCATAACAATTAATGTACTATCAAAACTGCCGGTTTCTGCCAATACAACCTTACCCGAAAATTGAAGCGTATCGAAGTAATTACCTGTTGTAAAAATGTAAGAAAAGTTATGTAACACGTTTCCTTCATTAATATCTTTTATTGCATCACCGAAATTGAAATAATAAGTTGTGTTGGGCTCAAGCGTGTCCTTAATTCTTACAGTAAGCGTTTTTAGCTTAGTCTCTACTGCGGGCACCACTGAATACATTGGAGAAACGATGAGATTTTTAGAAAGATCCTGTGGCTGATCAATATACTCGTCAAATGTAAAAGTGATGGTTTTTGCATTGAAGCCTTTGCTTGAATCAGGTGGTGTTACTTTCACAAGGAGCGGAGGAAGTGAATCCCTGTCGCCGCCGGTGGGAGGGATCATATTGGCGCAGCCAGAATTCAGAGTAGTGATTCCCGAGATTGAAAGGATTATTATAGAAAAAAGTAAAATTCTTCTCATTCAATAAATTTCATCGGCTGCAAACTTAACCTGTTTATATCTAATGAATGTTCACAGTTTCCTAATAATCCTAAAAAATCATGTTAATCATGACTCTTCATCATGATTCATTCTCCTCTGGTTCTTCTTCCAGTTGATGCAATGCAACAGCGAGGTTATTTGTTTTAACAAAATTGCACCAATGGCAATCGGGTTTGCCACAGCCAATATAAAATTCCCTGTCCTGTATCTTTTGCCATACCATCATTATTTGCTGGCTCACCGTTTCAATATCTGCCGGGGTAATAACCAGTTTTTCTTTTCTGTACTTTTTCTTTTTATCAGGTTCAATAAAATCAAATTCAGTGCTGACAACCTTCCAGCTTTTTTGTTCATAATTATCGACAAGGATCTTATAAAAAACACCCTGGCGCCAATAATCACCGCCATTAGGTTCTTTATCTGATGGCCCTTTTAGTTTGGAAATAGCTTTATCAGGATCGCCGGTTTTGTAATCAACAACATTTACTGACTTACCATCAAATTCAAGCTTATCCAGTTTCCCTTTTATCGGAATCCCTTTTACTACTACATTCCGGATATTTCTTTCAATAGCAACTATCTTATTAAAACCCGTGATGCGGTTGTCATAATAATTGCTCAACACTTCCTGTCCATATTCAAGGCGACGGTTAAATTGTTCTTTGGTAAAACTTTCACGGTGTCTATGCAGGTACCATTCAAAATCGGCAATAAAAACTTCTTTTGATGAGAATTGTTCTTTTCCTCCATCCTGCATTTTTCTGAATAATTGTTCCAGCGCATAATGGACAGCAGAGCCAAATTCAGTTGCTTCATTTTTTGGTGAAGGAATACGGATTAGGTTTTTAAAATAAAATTCTAAAGGACATTTTAGATAATTATTTAACGCTGTTACATTCATTACAAATTTGTCCAGTAATCGATCTACAAAATCCTTTTCTATCTTTTCAATTTCAGGGGCTTCGGCTTCGCCAAATTGCAAAGCACTGAACTCTGATAATACTTCCTCACTGATAAAAACTTTTTCAGCAGGTAATAAATGCCGGTCAAGTATCTCAGCAATGAACATGGAAGGCTCCAGGTCCTTTCCATCATTTTTAAAACGACTGAAAGAAATAAAAAGATGTTTCTCGGCTCTTGTTAAGGCTACATAAAATAAACGACGCAGCTCTTCATCATCTTTTGATTTTGGTTGAGATGAAAACATTGTGTCGGGTAAACTATAACCGCCACCTGGCTTGCGTTTCTTCTCCCAGAAAGATGCATTGCAGCCTGCAAAAAAAACATACTCAAATTCTAATCCTTTGGAGCCATGCGCTGTCAATAAATTCACTCCTTTGTCGCTTCCGCTTACCTGGACCAACGGTAATGAGATTTCTTCTTTTTCCATCAGCTCAATGATGTTCACCAATTGCTGCAATTTCATTGATTGATTGCGTCGTGTTTCTTCTTTTACAAAATCAAATAAACCAGTGAGTACTTGCAATTGCCAATGCTTGTCCGGGCTTTGCATGATATAACTCAGGATGCCTGTTTCACGAACAATATTTTCAAATAAATGCTGAAGCGTAACGTTTGGTACATCAGCAATCAATTTTTCCAGTATGAAAGATGCCTTCCTTAATCCTTCATGAATAGTAACGCTAAACAAGTCTTTTGGTATTGCGATCGATTTTTCATGTAATAATCTCCGTAACGAAGTTTTTTCATCATATCTTTTTTCAGAATTTTCTACACTCAATTTAGCGATCTCAACTGCCGGTACATGAAACCAATCAAAATGCAAAATTTCAAAAAGCATTTCATCACCACCATAAGGCACATCATGTTCTGCGGCGAGGTATTTTATGATAGAAATAATTTTCTGTGCTAATGGCAGTTCAAGAATATTGATGTTTCGTTTTGTGTAAACGGGAATGTTTTTAAGTTTCAAATACTGGGCTAGCTCTTCGCCATATTTATTTTCTTTATAAATGATAGCGATCTCACCTGCGGGAATTTCTTCTGCTAATAATTTTTGTACCTGCAAAGTAATATGGATCATTTCTTGTCTTTGCGTTTCATATTCTTTAATGACTGGTGAGTGAGTCAATGTGCTTGTATAGTGATGCGATGATCTCAGGTTTTTACTAAGCCCTGGTAATTTCTCTACCAGTCTTTCAGCATTCTTATCTATTAAT
>DASYQG010000289.1:0-1806 GCA_036005825.1 Chitinophagaceae bacterium
TGGTATGATGTTAGCAAGCTGACAAAAACAGCTATCAATTATGGTAAACATGATTTTCAGGTAAGCCTGTATACAAAGAAATATTATGAAGGGAAATCATTAACTGCAACAAAATTTGCTATCAATGACACGATCAATAATGCAGTAAAAGAAATCACACTTATAGGCAAAGCTTCACCTTCCAGCGGCGATCCTTTATTGGTTATAAATGGTAAGCCTTTACCAGGCCTCAAAATAAGAGCCCTTGACGACAAAATACTATCTGCAAGTGATATAGAAAGCATGAATGTGCTAGCGAGTGATACAGCAATTAAAAAATATGGAGATAATGGAAAAAATGGTGCTATTGAGATCAAGGCAAAAAAGATTAACGAAATAGAAATATGGCAGACTAAACCAGCAGTTGATAACGATAATAAAGTTTTTGAAAAAGTTGAAATCGAAGCATCCTTTCCAGGTGGTGCACCAGCATGGAGGAAATTTCTTACAGACAATCTTCATCCCGTTGTTCCTGTTGATAGCGGAGCTAACGAAGGAACTTATACAGTGCTACTTCAATTCATAACAGACAAAGAAGGTAATGTGAGTAATATTACAGCACTTACAAAACATGGATTTGGTATGGAGCAGGAATGTATAAGGGTAATGAAATTATCTCCAAAATGGAACCCAGCCATGCAAAATGAAATTCCGGTAAAAGCTTACAGAAAACAGTCTTTTACATTTGTGATCACAGGCGACCCTGACTCAGATCCAATTGCTGAAAAAGAAATGGCTCAGTTAGCTACGGTTTATCCAAATCCCACTGATAATAACGCTACTATTTTATTTAACTCTAACGTTATTGAAAAAGGTGAAGTAAGAGTGTATGATGTAATGTCAAACTTAAAACTAGTATCTAAAGTCAATTTTGTTAAAGGCAGAAATAAGGTTATGCTGAATGTGTCTTCGCTTGGCGCCGGCACGTATATTATTACCATAAATGGAAATAATGGTAAGGCGACTAAAACATTTAAACTGATAAAAAAATAATACTTGTGGAGATCAATACGAAAGTGAGCCGGTAGTTGTTTGTATCAACAAATTTTTCCTCTCACTTTCTTCTACCCTGCCAATAACTTGTGCATCTACGCCAAATCTTTTTGCAATGCTGATGATCGCTGCAGCATCTTTTTCATTTGTATAAATTTCTAATCTTGTTCCCATATTAAAGACCTGGTACATTTCTTTATTATCTGATTTACTTGCTTGCTGTATCAATTTAAAAATAACCGGTGGCTCAAATAAATTATCCTTTATGACATGAACATTATCCGGAATATATTTCAAACATTTTGTTTGACCGCCACCGCTGCAATGGATCAGGCCATTGATCTTTTCAAAGTGATCTTCCAATAATTCTTTTAGAATAGGCGCAAAAGTCCTTGTTGGACTTAAAAGTAATTCTCCAACTGTGGCAGACAATTGTTCATTACGAAAAGAATATTGAACATTTTCTCTTAATCTATGAGGGCCGATATAGACAACGGAATCATCCAATGAATTATCAAATGATTCACGATAATTTTCGCCATAATTTTTTTGAAGCATATCATGTCTTGCACTGGTAAGCCCATTGCTGGCAATGCCACTGTTATATGCATCTTCATAATCAGCTTTTCCAAAACCAGCCAGGCCAACTATAACATTGCCTTCTTTTATTTTTTCATTAGTGATCAATTTTGATTTTGGCCATCTGGAGGTCATTGTACCATTCACAGCAATTGTTCTTACAACATCACCAACATCCGCAGTCTCGCCACCCAT
>DASYQG010000290.1:0-5257 GCA_036005825.1 Chitinophagaceae bacterium
CCAGGGATCCTGCCGCTACTTTTTGTCATTTCATTCAGGTATGTAACGTATGCAGATGCCTGAACGATCGTAACAGCTACTGTAAGATAACGGGTCCACTGATTGATCTTTTTTCTTCCGCTATCACCTTCTTTTTGCAGCTTTTGCATTTGAGGAACTAATACCGTCATCAGTTGCATAAAAATAGATGCGGAGATGTATGGCATGATACCCAATGCAAAAATGGATGCTTGCGAAAATGCACCTCCCGCAAAAGCATCAATCAAACCAAGCATTCCTCCTTTGGATTTCTGCATGGATGCTCCAATAGTATCCGGATCGATACCTGGCAATACAATATGGGCACCTACACGGTAAACAAATATCAATGCCAAAGTAAAAAGGATCTTGCTGCGCAATTCCTCGATACTCCAGATATTCTTCAGTGTTTTTATTAATTTTTTCACGGATGCAGAGCGATTTAAATATCTTAAAACAAAAAAGACGCATTTATCATGCGCCGTCGCAAGTTACGGAAAATCATGCAAGAATTTCTACTGTGCCTCCTGCAGCTTCTATTGCAGCTTTGGCTTTCTCACTTACAGCATTTACTTTAAAAGTGAACTTGCCCTTAACTTCCCCGTTTCCTAAAATTTTCACTTTGTCGTTTTGGCTGATCAGTTTATTGTTATAAAGGTTCTCTACCGAGAACTCTTTCATGCCATATTTTTCCGACAATTGATCAAGCTGTCCAAGATTTAATACTTTATATTCAATGCGATGAATATTGGTAAAGCCACGTTTTGGGACACGACGTTGAATTGGCATCTGGCCACCTTCGTGTGCCATTTTTCTTTTGTAACCGGCACGGCTTTGTCCACCCTTGTTACCTTTTGTAGATGTGCCTCCATGTCCTGAAGCCTCACCACGACCTATTCTTTTTTCTTTTTGTGTTGCACCTTTTGCAGGTCTTAACTGATGTAATTTCATTTTTTGCTTTTATTTTATACTTAACGCCCCGAAAGCATTCAGGGCTCGCTTTAATTTGATTATGCTTCTTCTACTTTCACAAGATGATTCATTTTACGAACCATACCGAGTATTTGCGGAGTAGCTTCTACTTCTTTAGTTGCATTCATCTTATTCAAACCAAGAGCTTTCAGGGTTTTTTTCTGACGCTCCGGTCTGTCGATCGGGCTTTTTACTAAAGTGATTTTTATCTTTTTCATTTTATAGAGTTGTAAGTTTTAAGTTATAAGTCGTAAGTATCTTATTACTTACAACCTAATACTTATCACTATTTATCCATTAAAAACTTTCTTCAATCCTACTGTTCTTGTTTTAGCAACTGAGATGGGCTCACGCAACATTGCTAAAGCTTTGAAAGTTGCTTTTACCACGTTGTGCGGATTTGCTGAACCAAGTGACTTAGCTAATACGTCAGTTACACCAGCAGCTTCAAGCACTGCACGCATACTGCCACCTGCAATTACACCTGTACCATGTGCAGCGGGTTTGATCAACACTTTTGCAGCGCCTTCTTTTGCCCACTGATCATGAGGAATAGTGCCATGCATTATTGGAACTTTGATCAAATTCTTTTTTGCATCTTCAATTCCTTTGGTAATTGCTTCCTGCACTTCCTTTGCTTTTCCCAGGCCATGGCCAACAACTCCATTTTCATTTCCTACTACCACCAATGCAGAAAAACTAAATGAACGGCCACCCTTTGTTGTTTTTACAACACGGTTAATGGCCACCACTTTGTCTTTCAGTTCAAGGTCGCCGGCTTTTACTCTGGTTAAATTAACTTTTGCCATTTATTTTTATTTGCAATTTTTAGAATTAGAATTTCAATCCACCTTCTCTTGCTCCATCAGCCACTGCCTTTACACGACCGTGATACAAATAACCACCACGATCAAAAACCACCTCTGTCAAACCCAGCTCTGTAGCTTTTGCAGCAATCGCAGAACCAACAAGTTTGCTTTTTTCTGATTTGTTTACTTTTTGAGCAGCAATGCTTTTTTCTTTTGATGATGCAGCAGCAAGTGTCTGGCCATTAACATCATCAATCAATTGAGCATAGATCTCTGTGTTGCTTCTGAAAACAGAAAGACGTGGTTTTGCAGCAGTACCGTTAATTTTTTTACGGATACCGAAACGTATATTCTGTCTTCTCGCTGTTTTTGCTTTCGAATTCATATTCTTTAATTTTTCTCCTTGATTCTGCCAAGGATCTTCTTGTTTGATGTTTGAGGTTTGATGTTCGAGGCAAAGAGGCTATTAACGTCAAACCTCAAATTTCGAACTTCAAACTACTTATTTACCTGCAGCCTTACCTGCTTTCTTACGAACAAATTCACCGACATAACGAACACCCTTTCCTTTGTATGGTTCAGGCTTACGAAGACCACGGATCTTTGCAGCTACCTGTCCCAACAATTGATGATCGATACCTTCCAAACTGATCATTGGGTTCTGACCTTTTTCCTGTGATGTTACCACTTTCAATTCTTTCGGAACTTCGAAAATGATATTGTGCGAATAACCCAAAGAAAGATCAAGGACATTTCCCTGACTGCTGGCTTTAAAACCAACACCGATCAATTCAAGTTTCTTTTGATATCCCTCAGTCACTCCTTTTATCATGTTAGAAGTTAATGAACGATACAAGCCATGCAATGCACGGTGACGGATCTGGTCAGTAGGACGAGCAAAGCTCACCTCCTCATCTTTTACTTCAACCGTAATATCACGATCAACAGCTTGCTTCAATTCTCCTTTCGGACCTTTTACAGTGATCACACCGTCATTACCAACAGTGACTGTAACGCCTTTCGGAACTGATACTGGTTTTCTACCTATACGAGACATAATACCTTATTTTATTTTTTTATTTCTCTAAAATCAAAAGTAAAAATTCAAAAAGCTGTGATTGTTTTGGCTTTTTACTTTTGCATTTTGACTTTTAGTATATATAACAAAGAACCTCACCACCAACCTTCTGGAGTTTTGCTTCTTTATCTGTCATTACTCCCTTTGAGGTAGAAAGGATGGCAATGCCCAATCCACTTTTCACACGACGAAACTCCTCAGGTTTTGCATACGTACGCAAACCTGGGCGGCTCACTCTTTCCAAACTTTGGATCGCAGGTTGTTTTGTTGCCACATCATACTTCAATGCGATCTTGATCACACCTTGCTTGCTATCATCCTCAAATTTGTACTTGAGAATGTATCCCTGGTTGTAAAGAATTTCAGTAATCCTCTTTTTTAAATTAGATGCCGGAATTTCTACAACGCGATGTCCTGCCATTTGCGCATTACGGACTCTTGTTAGAAAATCTGCTATAGGATCTGTTACCATAATTATTTTAATTGATCAGTTTCTAATTTTTTCGTGAGTCTTGAATCGTCAGTCGTGAATTGAACTTTATTCATTGGAGTCGCACTCACGTTTCACGACTCACTATTCACGTTTTTACCAGCTTGCTTTCTTCAAGCCAGGAATTTTTCCATCGAGTGCCATGTCACGCAAAGCGATCCTTGAGATACCAAAGTATCTTACATATCCTTTCGGACGGCCGCTTATTGCACAGCGATTCTTCAATCTTACTTTTGAAGAATTCTTTGGAAGATCATCCAATGCTTTCCAGTCGCCGGCTTTTTTCAGCTCCTTACGCTTCTCAGCAAACTGAGCTACCATTCTTTCTCTTTTTTTCTGCCTGGCTTTTACTGATGTTTTTGCCATGTTTTTTATTTTGTCATTCTGAGCAAGGAGACGCAATCGACGCAGCGAAGAATCTCCAGCTTGTTATTAATGATTATTTCTTTATATCCTTAAAAGGCATTCCCAGTTCTTTCAGCAATTCATAAGCTTCTTCATCCGAATTAGCTGTTGTCACAAATGTGATATCAAGACCAGTGATGCGATTTACTTTATCAATATCGATCTCAGGAAAAATGATCTGCTCTGTTATACCCATTGTATAGTTACCACGACCATCAAAAGATTTTTCATTCACACCTTTGAAGTCACGAACACGGGGAAGTGCTACTGCGATCAACCTGTCAAGAAACTCATACATTTTTTCGCCACGAAGAGTAACTCTTGCGCCGATTGGCATTGCCTTTCTGAGTTTGAAATTCGAAATGTCCTTTTTAGACATTGTTGATACAGCCCTCTGACCGCTGATCGTTGACAATTCTTCCAATGAAATATCGATAAGTTTTTTATCGTTTACAGCGCCATTTACACCGCGGTTCAAACAGATCTTTTCCAAACGCGGAGCCTGCATCATTGTTGAATAACCAAATTTCTTTACCAGGGCAGGAACTACTTCCTTTGTATATTTTGTTGCTAACCTGGGTTTATATGTTTGCGTACTCATAATTCAATTTTTTTAAAGATCCTCAGATCTTTTCACCTGATTTTTTTGAAACACGAACTGTTTTTCCATCTACCCTTTCTCTGCTCACTTTCACACCAGCTTTTTCCTTAGAATCATACAGCATTACGTTGCTGATATGGATCGGAGCTTCCATTTTCAAAATACCACCTTTGGTATTCTGAGCAGATGGTTTGCTATGCTTGGTAACGATGTTCACACCTTCTACTATCACACGACTTTGATCCACCAGTACTTTTTTTACTATGCGGCTTTTGCTTAAGTCTTTGTCATCACCGGCGATCACTACAACCTTATCGCCTTTCCTGATGTTGAACTTCGGTTTAAATCTTGCTTTCATTTTATTTTACTTTCTCAATTAAGAGATTTGTTTTTTTGTTATCAGCTTCTTCTTTTCTATTCATCTTCCGTTGCGTCGCACTCTTCATCGTCCCACTCACTACTCACCTTATAATACTTCCGGTGCTAAGGAAATAATTTTCATATATCCTTTATCACGAAGCTCTCTTGCTACTGGCCCGAAAATCCTTGTACCTCTTGGTTCATCAGATGGGTTCAGTAACACAACTGCATTATCATCGAAACGGATATAAGAACCATCTTTACGACGCAGTTTATTTGTTGTTCTTACAATTACAGCTTTTGTTACTGTTCCTTTTTTAATTCCACCAGCAGGCAATGCATCTTTTACAGTCACTACAATTGTATCACCAATACCTGCATAGCGCTGACCACTGTTTCCCAATACACGAATACATAATACCTCGCGGGCACCACTGTTATCGGCTACATTTAATCGGCTTTCTTGCTGAATCATTTTTTTAAGCTTTGAGCTATTAGCTTTGAGCTATTAGCATTTTACAAAC
>DASYQG010000291.1:0-23487 GCA_036005825.1 Chitinophagaceae bacterium
CTAAGTACATAAAATAAATTTCTATAAAATGAGTAAAACTGTTAAATGGATATTGTTTGGTTTGGTTGGAGTAATTGTTTTGTTGGTAGTATTTAAGATGGTCGCGGGCAACAAAGAAACAGGAGTAAAGGTTTCTGCTGAAAAAGTAAGCCGCCGGACAATTACTGAAACCGTAAACGCAAGTGGAAAAGTATATCCCGAAGTTGAAGTAAAGATCAGCCCGGATATTTCCGGAGAAGTAGTGGAATTGAATGTAGCAGAAGGCGATAGTGTGAAGCGGGGACAGGTGCTTGCAAGGATTTTTGCCGATATCTATGCATTGCAAAGAGATGAAGCTGCTTCACGAGTAAATCAGTCCGCAGCGAGTGTGGAGAATAGCAAAGCAGCCCTTGAAGCATTACAGGCATCGCTTGACCAGGCAAAGCAAAGCTATGATCGTAATAAAAAATTATATGATGATAAAGTGATATCCCGTTCGGAGTTTGAGGGGTATGAAACAACTTACAAGTCAGCGCTAGCCAATTATAATGCAGCAAAACAAAACATAAAAGGTTTGCAGGCAGGAGTACAAACAGCACAAACAGGTTTGAGTTCAGCAAATAAAAATTTGGGAAGAACAACATTGGTGGCGCCAATGAACGGAGTGATCTCATCGTTAACAATTAAAAAAGGTGAGAGAGTAGCAGGTAATAGTTTCAGCATTGGTACAGAAATGATGCGTGTTGCTGATATGAGTTTGCTGGAGGTAAGAGTGGATGTGGGAGAAAATGATGTAGTAAAGGTTCATCTTGGCGATAGCGCCGATGTGGAAGTGGATGCTTATAATAACAGGAAGTTCAAAGGCGTAGTAACTGAGATCGCAAGCAGTACAAAAAGTGGTACAGGTGCAGCTGCATTAAGTAGTACAGATGTAACGCAATATGAAGTAAAGATAAGACTTGATAAAAATTCTTACAGTGATCTTTTAGATCCATCTAAGCCAAAAAGTTTTCCTTTCCGCCCGGGCATGAATGCCAGTGCTGATATAAAAACTAAACGGAGGGATAATGTACTGTCAGTTCCAATTAATTCAGTTACTACGAGAGTGATCGGCAGCGATAAAACAATAGCAGATAAAAAGAAAGAAGAAGAAAAAAAGAAAAAAGTAGAAGGAAACGGTGACGAAACTGTTGCAGTGAACAGCGATGAACTGGAAGAATTGGTTTTTGTTGTAGGCAAAGATGGTAAAGTAAAAAGGGTAAAAGTAAAAACCGACATACAGGATATTAATTACATCGAAATAAAAGAAGGACTGGCGGAAGGTGATGAAGTGGTAACAGGTCCTTTTAATGCCATCAGTAAGACATTAAAAGATGGCACTGTAGTAAAAGTGGTTCCGAAGGATAAGTTGTTTGAGAGTAATTAAGAGCCACGATTTGCATGATTTAAGAGATTAAGGAAGAAATTTGGAAAGAGTCCTGGCGGTTACGGTAAGGACTCTTTTTATTTACCAGATTATTTCAGGATAGGAATTCAGTTCCTTAATTTTATTTCCTCATAATCTTTTATAATCCTATTAATCCTGGTTCATGTTTGGTATCATCGGCAGCGGAAGTTGGGCAACGGCTTTGGCAAAAATTCTTACAGACAATAATCAACAAATTAACTGGCTGGTAAGAACAGATGCCATGGCTGATTTTATCAGCAGGCAAAAACACAACCCTAATTATTTAACTACTGCTGTTTTTGAACCTACCTTACTTACCCTTGAGACAAATGTTTCAAAAGTTGTTTCAGCTTCTGATTATGTTATCATTGCTACTCCATCTGCTTATGTAGCCGATACCTTAAAGAGTTTATCAAAAAAAGATTTTGAAGGAAAGAAAGTTATTTCTGCAGTGAAAGGAATTATCCCCCAGCAAAATATTTTGCTGAATGATTATCTCGAAAAAGAATTTGATGTGGCCCTGAAAGATTATTTCACCATTATGGGTCCATGCCATGCAGAAGAAGTGGCAGCTGAAAAATTATCCTATCTCACTTTTTCAGGAGCTGATGAAGAAATGGCTGCTGAGATCGCCGGCTATTTTAAAACCGGTTATTTGAATACAGTTATAAATGATGATATATATGGAGTGCAGTTTGCGGCTATTTTAAAAAATATATATGCACTTGGCGCAGGCATTGCTCATGGCTTACAGTATGGCGATAATTTTTTAAGTGTGTTGATCGCTAACAGCGCCGACGAAATGGCGGGTTTCCTTCGGAATGTTGGTATCCATAATATTGAAGTAGGGAAACATGATGGTGAAGACCCGGTAACTCATAAACGAAAAGCAAACTATGCGGCTTCCGTTTATCTCGGGGATCTATTGGTGACATGTTACTCATTGTATAGTCGTAACCGAACTTTCGGAAATATGATCGGTAAGGGTTATTCGGTTAAAGCAGCGCAGTCGGAATTGAACATGGTAGCAGAAGGCTACAATGCTTCGAGAAGTATCTACACTATTAATAATAATGTAAAAGCTGAAATGCCAATAGCAGAAACTGTTTATAAAATTTTGTGGGAACAACTTTCGCCAGAAGAAGGTTTTAAACAGATCGAGGAGACATTGGTTTAGATCGCATCAATAAAAAGTTCGGCCGCAATGCCATCTGCAAATAATTTTCCTTCTTTAGTCAGTATTAATTTATTTTCTCTTAAGATCAATTTACCTGATTCAATGAATTTCTTACTCGCAACTTGCAACTCATGGCTCACAGATCCGGACAATTTATCTATGGCTATTCCTTCTTTTGTTCTTATGGCAGTCATTATATATTCATTTATCTTCTGAGATGGAGTTAATAGTTCTTTTTCAAAAGGGATTTTATTTTTTTTAAGCGATTCTATATAAATATTGTTATTGGAAATATTCCATTGCCTGCTTGCTCCATCAAAGGAATGTGCAGATGGACCAAGACCAAGATATTTTTTTCCCTGCCAGTAAGATGAATTGTGCTTGCTACGGAAACCGAGTTTTGCAAAATTTGAAATTTCATAATGTTCGTAACCGGCATCTTCCAGCCATTGCATTAGCAATAAAAATTGTTCGGCCTGTTTTTCCTGTTGAATATCTTCTTTCTTTTTTTCTTTGATCATTTTGCTTAAAGGAGTTTTTGGCTCAACAGTCAATGCATAACAGGAAATATGAGGAATGTTTAGTGCAATTACTTTTTCTACATTCTGTTTCCATTTTTCATTAGTAAGTAACGGATGGCCGTAGATGAGGTCAATTGTTATATTGTCAAAATGTTTAATTGCTAATTGCAAATTGTCAATTGCCTGCTGTGCATTATGAGCCCGGTTCATCCATAAAAGATCTTCTTCAAAAAAACTTTGTACGCCAATGCTCAGCCGGCTAATGCCAATTTCTTTCCATCCCCCAAGTTTTTCTTCATTAATATCGTCGGGATTTGCCTCAAGTGTGATCTCGGGTTTATCGGTAATTAAAAAGATTTGCCTGAATTTTTCAATCTGCAATCTTAAATCTTCAATCTGCAATAACGACGGTGTTCCTCCCCCGAAATAAATTGTTTCTACCAATTCACCTCCCAAATAATCCTTTTGCAGTTCAGTTTCCTTCAATAAAGCTGATAACAATTCGTTTTTATACCGCAGTGATGTGGAAAAATGAAAGTTGCAATAATGACAAGCCTGCCTGCAAAATGGAATATGTATGTAAATACCGGCCAAATAAAATATTTTTGAATATCCTTTGAATGCCTAATCCCGCAAAAATACAAAGCCATCTGCCGGCAGCCCTGCTGTTTTTGATTATTATTTTAATTCAAAACATTTCATTTGGGCAAACGAGTTATTCTTTAAATGCAAAATGCGTTGATAAAACTCCCGAATATTTGAAAAATGAAATTGGCCTGCAAACTGAATTTCTCTCAAGAAATGTATGTATTGATTATGTAAACAAACTCCCTTCTTTATTGCAGGCAAAAGGATTTGTAAATGCCTCATTGGATAGCATTTTTTTTGATACTGCATCAGCAAGGGTCGTGCTTTATATTGGCGAGCAATATAAATGGGCTCATATAAATATTGCCTCTGCCGACCCACAGATCCTGGCCGTTTCAGGGTGGAATGGAAAGTTATTTTCCAATAAACCGATCAACTTCGATCAACTTAGGGGGTTCCAGGAAAATATGCTTGTTCATCTTGAAAACAATGGTTATCCTTTTGCAAAAATTTATCTTGATAGCATCAGTTTGATAGAAGACAGTGTGAATGCAAGTTTAATAGTTGATAAAGGACCGTTTTACAAAATTGACAGTATACGGGTCTATGGTAATGCAAAAATTTCAAACAGTTTTTTGCAACACTATCTTGATATACCCAATGGGAGTGTTTACAACAGGGAAAAATTATTGCGTATCTCGAAAAAGATAAAAGAGCTCAGTTTTGTAGAGGAGGAACAGCCTTCCAACATGAGCTTACTTGGGACTGGGTCTGTTTTGAATTTATATTTGAAACAACGACGCAGCAGCCAGGTTAATGCGATCATTGGTTTTTTGCCCAATAATGACCAGCTTTCGTCAAAAAAACTATTGGTCACAGGTGAAGCAAATATTAATCTGCAGAATGCATTCGGCGGCGGTGAGGCTCTTGGCCTTAATTGGCAACAATTGCAGGTAAAATCTCCACGACTGAATATTTTTTACCGCCATCCCTATTTATTCAATTCGCCGCTCGGAGTAGATTTTGCTTTTGACATGCTTCGCAAAGACAGCAGCTACTTAAATATTAATCTGAATCTTGGCGCCAGGTATGTGCTTTCGGAATCGCAATCAGGAAAAATATTTCTTCAACATCTACAAACTATCGTCAGCCAGGGAGGCATCAATGAAGCACAGGTGATCGCAACAAAAACATTACCCGATGTTGCAGATGTTAGTTCATTAGGTCTTGGTGTTGAATTTGAAAAAAATAAAACCAATTATAAGTTTAATCCAAGAAGCGGTTATCAATTCAACGTTGGAGGTTCAGGTGGCACAAAGAAGATCAAAAAAAATAATCAGATACTTGAGTTGGAAGATCCATCGGATCCTTCTTTCAATTTTGATGGGTTGTATGATACGGTAAAACTTAAATCATATCAATTAAGATTACTGGGCACAGTTGCAAAATATTTTCCGTTAGGTAAACAGGGTACATTTAAAACTGCGCTCAACGGGGCCACCATTTTAAGTGATAATATTTATAAAAATGAATTATTCCAGATCGGGGGGTATAAAATGCTTCGTGGCTTTGATGAAGAAAGCGAGTATCTGTCGCAGTACGTTGTTGGTACATTGGAGTACCGTTATTTGATCGGGCTAAATTCTTTTTTCTTTGGATTTTTGGACGGCGGATGGGGAAGAAATAATAGCCATAGTTCAAAATTCACGCATACTTATATTGGTACAGGGCTTGGGCTTGCGTTAGAAACAAAAGCAGGAATCTTTAACCTGGCTTGGGCTGTTGGCAAAAGAGATGATACGCAGTTTAATTTGCGCCAGTCAAAGATCCATTTTGGGTTTGTAAATTATTTTTAGAGAATTCTTCTTTCTTTTCATCCCGATAAAACACTTTAATACTTTTGCGATTCGAATGAAGCATCTCTATCCACTTTTACTTTTAATTTGTTTGTACCCTGCTGCCATTTTTGCCCAGGTTGATTCTACCAATATACAAACAGATAGTTTGCGAAAAGATTCTATAAGACCTAAACCGCGGATAATAAAAATTACAAATTCGACAAAATTAACTGACTCAGCAATCTTGCGCATCGATAGTTTACTATTAAAAGACTCGATCCGGGTAAAAGATTCCTTACGATCTGTACAGCAAGCCGCAGATTCACTTCAAATAAAATTAGCTGAAAATCAATTGCCGATTCAAATTTTAAAAGAAGGCGATAAGAAGATCTTCACGGGCAAAGAATATCTTTTTTATTATCTGATCTTCTTGTTGATCTTATTTGGCCTGCTACGAAGAGCTTTTGCAAAATATTTTTATGACCTGTTCCGGGTTTTTTTCAAAACCACATTAAAACAAAGGCAAACACAAGAGCAATTGCTTCAATCATCGTTGGCTTCGGTGCTTATGAATAGCTTTTTTGTTTTGTCGGCCGGGTTATATGTCAATTTTCTATTACAATACTTTCAACTTGTCATTTCTGATAACTTTTGGTTACAGTATGTTTATTGTGCAGGCGCCTTCGCAGCAATCTATTCGGTAAAATATATTGGGCTAAAAATTACCGGTTGGTTATTTAATGTGAGTAATGCAACTGATTCTTATATTTTCATTGTTTTTATCATTAATAAAATGCTAGGCATATTCCTGTTACCTTTTTTGCTTTTATTGGCCTTTGCGGATGATCCTTTGTATAGCTCAGCCATGGTTATTTCATGGATCGGTATAAGTTTGCTTCTCATTTACAGGTTTATTTTATCTTATGCAGCCTTGCGTAAAGAGGTAAAGCTCAACTCATTTCATTTCATTTTGTATATTCTCGGTTTCGAGGTGATACCCCTTTTGCTGATTTACAAGCTGTTATTGCTCATTTTTTAAAAAGAACTTACTAACTTTGCAGACAATTTAGCCGAACCAGTATGGTAAAAAACGGGAAAGCTGATACGTCAGCTAAGCAAGTGAAAAAGATTTTGGTTACCCAACCCAGGCCGGAAAGCGATAAATCGCCGTACTATGAGCTTTCAAGAAAATACAGTCTTGAGCTCGACTTCCATCCTTTTATACGTCTCGAAGCAATTCCTGGAAAAGAATTCCGCAAGCAGAAAATTGAGATCCAGAACTATACGGGAGTGATCTTTACCAGCCGAAATGCTATCGATCACTTTTTCCGAACATGCGAAGAGCTTAAAGTCAACGTTTCGCAGGATACAAAGTATTTCTGCATCACCGAAGCTGTTGCACTATACCTTCAAAAGTTCATTCTTTATAGGAAAAGAAAGGTTTTTTATGGCGCTGATGGCTCCAATAAAAGCCTGTTTGATGTTATCAACAAACATAAAAGCAATGAAAAATTCCTTTATGTGTGTTCAGAGAACCAACAGGATAATGAGATCGTCAATTGGCTAAAAAACAACAACTGTGAATTTGTTTTAGGCTTTATGTATCGTACTCGCAGCAATGATATAAAAATCCTGCTTGAGCAAAAAGAATATGATGTGATCTGCTTCTTTACTCCAAGTGGCGTTAAAAGTCTTTTTGATAACCTTCCAAAGTACAGGCAAAATGGAACTGTAATAGGCGCATTTGGAAGTAATACAATGAGGGCAGTGGAAGAAGCAGGTTTGAAACTTGACATAAAAGCACCCCAACCTCAAACACCAAGTATGGTTGCCGCTTTGGAACAGTTTATCCTGGCGAGTAAGAAAAAATAAAAACGAGTTTGGTAAAATAATTGAAGGCACTGATAAGTGCCTTTTTTATTTTCTAAACACGAACTTCATGTTCTAATTTATTGCATGCATCAATTCACAAATAAACTTATTCACGAAACAAGTCCTTATTTACTTCAGCATGCTCACAACCCGGTAAACTGGTTTCCCTGGAGTGATGAAGCGTTGGATAAAGCAAGAATGGAAAATAAGCCTATTCTTATCAGTATAGGTTATTCAGCTTGTCATTGGTGCCATGTAATGGAAAGAGAAAGTTTTGAAGATGAAGAAACGGCCCGCCTTATGAACGAGAATTTTGTTAACATTAAAATTGACAGGGAAGAAAGACCCGACCTCGATCATATTTACATGGATGCCGTGCAGGCAATGACGGGAAGCGGTGGCTGGCCACTAAATGTTTTTCTTACACCTGGCGCAAAGCCATTTTACGGAGGAACTTATTTTCCACCACAACGGGCATTTAATCGTCCCTCATGGGAAGAAGTATTGCTGGGAGTTGCTGAAGCATTTACCCAAAGGAGAAATGAGATAGATGCTCAAGCAGAAAATTTAACTGAACATCTTGTGCAAGCCAATGCTTTTGGAATTACATCTTCGGGAGAAAATGATGTTTTTTCTAAAGAAAAGATCAAAGAAGCGTTTGAAAATATCATGAAAAGCGCTGACAAGAAATGGGGTGGGTTTGGAAAAGCACCAAAATTCCCTCAGTCATTTGTCATTCAATACTTGTTGCGTTTTTTTCATACTTCTGACAATAAAGAGGCACTACAACAAGCACTGTTAAGTATTGATAAAATGATCGATGGCGGCATTTATGACCAGGTCGGTGGCGGTTTTGCAAGATATTCAACCGACACAGAATGGCTGGTGCCGCATTTTGAAAAAATGCTATATGACAATGCTTTACTTCTTTCTGTTATTTGTGAAGCTTATCAAATAACAGGTGATAAGCGGTACAAAGAAGTAATTGAAGAAACAATTCAATTTATTCAAAGAGAGTTGATGCATGCGGAAGGTGGATTTTATGCCGCTTTAGATGCAGATAGTGAAGGGGAAGAGGGGAAATTTTATGTTTGGGACTATGAAGAAGTAATTGACCTCTTGCAAAATGATGCTACTATCTTTTGTGATTTTTTCGATATAAAGCCAAATGGTAACTGGGAAGAAAAAAATATTTTATGGAGAAAGTATAAAGAAAAAATTTTTTGTGAAGAGAAAAATATTTCATTGGAAGAATTGCAAAGAATAATTCAAAATGGGAAAAAAATCTTACTTAAAAAAAGGAATGAAAGAATAAGGCCGCAAACAGATGATAAGATCCTTTTAGGATGGAATGCCCTTATGAATACAGCGCTTAGTAAAGCATTTGCTGCAATAGGGAATGAGTCTTTCAAACAATTGGCAGTTGACAACATGCAATTTTTGTTAAGCAAATTTTCAAAAAACAATACTGCTGAATATTTTCATAGTTGGAAAAATAATATAGCTAAACAACCAGCATTTCTTGATGATTATGCTTTTTTGATCCAGGCCCTGATCAACCTGCAAGAGATAACAGGTGATACAAATTATCTTGAAAAAGCAAGAATAGTAACGGAACGTGTGTTGGAAAATTTCAACGACCCGACTACGGATTTTTTCTTTTACACTAATACTAACCAAACCGACGTTATAGTAAGGAAGAAAGAGGTATATGATGGTGCGCAACCATCTGGCAATGCGATAATGGCTGATAGTTTGCTTCGATTAGGGTTGTATTTCGATAAAAGTAATTGGAAGCAGAAAAGTGTTAGATTGATAAGTTCTTTGGGGAATGCTATCGTTCGTTACCCCACTTCTTTTGGTAGTTGGGCCTGCAGTTTTTTAGAAATTTTCATAGGGACAAATGAAATTGTTGTTATTTCAGAGAAACCGCAGCAGATTCTGACTCAGGTTCTTAAGGAATATATTCCTCATAAGATAATTATGGCTGCTACCGATGGAAGCAACTCATTTCCCCTTTTATCCGGTAAAGGAAAATATAAAGAAGCGGCTATATATTTATGCCGGGATTATACATGTGAAAATCCAGTGTCATCAATTAGTGCTTTAATTGATTTAATCCGGCGTAAAGAATTAAAAATTAGTTGATAGGCCATACAATATTGCAATGTAAAACCCGTTAGAACTTTTACCTCGTAAATGAGGCTTGTTTACCAAAAAAATAAATATTATCCTTGTGATTCGGTTATATTCAAAATCTTATATTTGTTCTTTACCCTTTAAGTGTATGAAAATGAAAAACCTTTACAGCATTCTCCTCGTGGTGGCGTCAACACTAACGCTAACCAGTTGCGGAATTTTTGGAAAGAAGAATAGCAAGGGAAGTGCCCTTCCTAATGACGGCCAGGTGCATGGTATTGCTCCAGGCAGTAAATATGTTCTTCCTAAACCTCCGGGTATGGTTTACATACCGCAGGGAACTTTCCATATGGGCCCAAGTGACGAGGATCCTGCTTATGCATTTAGTGCAAGAAATCGTTCTATCTCTATTAGTGGCTTTTGGATGGATGCCACTGAAGTCACAAACAACGAATATCGTCAGTTTGTTTATTGGGTCCGCGACTCAGTAACTGCTTCCGAATTAAAATATTTAAAGCAGGGAAAAGATGGGAATGAATATGTTGATTGGCAGAAAATGAAAACTGTAAAATGGAATGATCCTAAATTCCTTGAACAGCTAGGGCAAACAAATCTGATACTTCCCCCTGATGACAGGATTTTTGGCCGAATTGAAATCGACCCAAGAAAATTAATTTACCATTCAAAAGTTTTTGATCTTAAAGAAGCGGCTAAAAGAGAAAATGCAACACAGCCCCGCTCTAAATTTATTCTTGAAAAGAAGACTCCTATATACCCTGATACATTGGTTTGGATAAGAGACTTTGCTTATTCTTATAATGAGCCAATGACAAAAAGATACTTTGCCCACCCAGCTTTTGGAAACTATCCTGTAGTGGGAGTAAATTGGCATATGGCAACTGCATTTTGCGAGTGGAGTACTCATTATCTTAACTCATTCCTTAATTCAAAAAACAGACCTCAGGAATCAGATTTCCGGTTGCCTACTGAAGGGCAGTGGGAATATGCAGCTCGTGGTGGTCGTTCTCAATCAATGTTTCCGTGGGGTAATTATTACCTGAGAAATAAGAAAGGTTGTTTGATGGCAAACTTTAAACCCGGTCGCGGTAATTATCCTGAAGATGGTGGCTTCTATACAGTGCGAGCTGATGCTTATTGGCCAAATGATTTTGGACTTTATAATATGGCAGGTAACGTTGCGGAGTGGACATCATCAATTTTCTATGAAGGTTCTTTCACTTTCCAGCATGATATGAACCCTGACGTTCGTTGGAATGCAAAAGAATCTGATCCTCCCCTGATGAAGAGAAAAGTGATTCGTGGTGGAGGTTGGAAAGATGTTGGCTATTACCTGCAAACGGGAACCCGCACATATGAGTACCAGGATTCAACCAAGTCTTATATCGGATTCCGCAGGGTAATCGACTTACCAGCTGCACCAAAAAAAGGTGGCAAAAAATAAGAAGTGAACAATAATTCACTTTGTTTTTGCGTACTTAACTTCCAAAACTGACTTATTAAACTGTACAATCTTTAATAACCTATAAAACGAGCCCTTTATGCTATTCTTTAAAACACAAAGAGGTCAGGTAGTCCTCAACTTTATTTTTGCCTTTTTTGCTGCCGTGGTAATCCTCGGAGCATTATTTAAAATTCGTCACTGGCCTTTTGCCGATGAAATGATCACTCTTGGTCTTTTATCTGAGGTAATCGTGTTCTTGGTAATGGCCTTCATGGTTCCTCCTCCGGAAGAACCACATTGGCAACGTTATTTCCCGGATATTAATCTTCATCCAGACCTTGATCCCAATTTCAAACCTACGCCCCTTACTTTACCCGGTTCATCAGCTAATCCTGCTTTGACAAAAATGGAAGATATGTTGTCAGCCGCAGACATTACGCCGGCAAGTCTCGGTCGTCTTGGTGAAAACTTCAAGAAACTTGGTACTACTGTAGATAAAATGAGTGATGTTAGTGATGCTATTTCGGCCACTAATGATTACTCTAAAAAAACCCGTGAGGCAACAACTGCTCTCGGACAAATGAAAGATGCTTATGTGAGTGCATCAAATTCAGCACAGAGCTTTAATGTTGCAGCTGAAGGTACTAAGCAGTTTCATGAGCAGGTACAGGTGCTTACAAAAAATCTTTCTTCATTAAATACCATTTACGAACTGGAGCTCCAGGATACCAACAATCACCTGAAAGCAATGAACAGGTTTTACAATAACCTGGTACAGGCTTCAGATGCGATGTCAGGCAGTGTGGATGATGCTAAAAAAGCACATGACCAGATTGCAACATTGGCCGGGAACCTTGGTAAGCTGAACCAGATATATGGCAACATGCTAAGCGCAATGCAAGGCAGAGCATAAGAAAGTAATAAAGGTTTCGTTTTATATTTTATAGAATACGAAATCCGTATCCGTGATCTTTGTCACCATTTAATAACCAGTCCCGAGAAAGTCGGGACGAAAAACCATAAATGTCATGGCTTTACCTCGCGAGCCCCGGCAAAAGATGATCAACATGATGTACCTGGTGCTAACAGCCCTGCTGGCACTGAATGTATCATCAGAGATCCTTAATGCCTTTAAAACTGTTAACAATAGTCTGGAAAAGACTAATGAGGTCGTTACTCAATCAACCAATGATGTGATGACTTCCTTGGAAGAAAAGAAGAAAGATCCAGGTACTGCTGCTAAAGCCACTATCTGGTATGATAAAGCTCAGCAGGCACAACAATATTCTAAGCAGATGTATGCATTCATTGATGAGCTTAAGAAAAAAATTGCTACTGGTGCAAAATATGACCCTACTTCTGATAAAGACAAGGGGATTGATAATTTGGATGTAACAACCAGAGTAATGGTCGAGAAGGGTGATGGAAAGCTTCTGAGAAGCAAGTTAGAGGAATACAAAGCCAACATCCTTAAGATCGATTCCCTGATCGAAAAGAACTTTAGCACTTCTCTGCCGATCAATACTGAAATGCCTAAGACAAAAAATAAAAGCAACAGGACTTGGGAAGCGGCTTATTTCCACATGGTACCTACAGTGGCAGCAATGACCATTCTTAGTAAGTTTCAAAACGATGTAAAGACTTCTGAGAATAAGGTTATATCCTTCTGTCATGAGCAGGTTGGTAAGGTAGTATACAGGCAAGATGCATTTGCTGCTTTAGCTATCGCCAATACTACTAACGCATTGCCAGGTCAGGAAATTGAAATAACTGCTGGAGTAGGTGGTTTCAGCAAAGCGATAACACCAAAAATTTCGATAGGTGGACAGACTGTTGCGTTAGGAGACGATGGCGCGGCACATTATAAATTTAAAGCAGATAGGCTTGGCAATAATTCTATTCCTGTAGTTATATCTTATACCGATCAAGATGGTCAAGTTAAAAACATTACAAAAACTGTTGAGTATGTAGTGGGACAATCCAGCGCAGCCGTTCAGCTTGATAATATGAACGTATTATTTATTGGCGTTGATAATCCAGTTACAATTTCAGGCAGTGGCAGTGTGGATCAGATAAAGGCAACCATTAGTGGTGGTGGCGGATCTCTTATCGGAAATGGTGCCCATCGTGCTGTTCGGGTATCACAAATAACCGACGAATGCTATATTATTGTAAGCACTCCTGATGGTAAAACAACAAAAGTACCATTCCGTGTTCGTACAATACCTGATCCTACACCAATGATTGGTACCTATAAGAGTGGCAATATTCCTGCTTCTTATTTCAAAAGCCAGGCAGGTGTTCGTTCTATAGTAGAAAACTTTTATTACAAAACGCAATTTAATGTTACTAGTTTCCATATAATGGCTGATGGTTCAGGCTTTGAAGACTTTACTGAAAAAAACAATACTGGTGCTACATGGAATGAGTCAGCTGCTATTGTGAATAAATGCAGACCCGGAACATTTATTCAAATTGACCAGATACGTGCAGTAGGTCCCGATGGGCAAACAAGACTTCTTACACCGATGATCTTTAATTTGAAATAGGCTTATTCTAAATTTGAAATAAAAGAGAAATGCGATATCAATTTTTTAAATACCTGATCTTTTCTGCAGTGGCTTTAACTGTTACTACAGTTGCAGATGCACAACGCCGCGGAAGAACTACCAGAGGCAATCAACAAACCCCTGATACTTCTGCTCAGAATGTGCAGCAAAATACAAACCCTGCTAGTGTTCAAGGCTATAATCCTTACGCAAATTTGCCAGTACAAAAAGCTTCCGCAACCGGTGGCTTTAATGATACTATTCGTCCATCTCTGAGAAGAGATGCTGCAACAGAAAGAAGCATGTTCAAGGATCGTATTCCTCTGGATTATGAGTTTTTAAGAGCTGATGACGCCTTATATACACAACGGGTTTGGAGAGAAATTGATATTCGTGAAAAAATAAATCTTCCGTTCCGTTACCAGGCTCAGGATGATAATGGTGATCAGCGTTTCATTAGCATTCTTGTAAAAGCAGTAAGGGATCAATTAAAAAATGGAAATGCTATTGCATTCAGCGCTGATGATGACAGGTTCACAACTTTTCTTGATTCAGCTTCATTTGAAAAAGCAATCAGTGGTGATGCTAAATGTGATACAGTGAATGTTTACGATCTTCAGGATCCGACAAAAGTTACTGGTCGCAAGGAAATATGTAATGTTCTAAATCCAGATGATATAGTAAAATTCAGGATAAAAGAAGAATGGGTATTTGACCGTGAAGCAAGCCGCATGTTTGTTAGAATATTGGGTATTGCTCCCTGCAAAACAATTATGTCGATTGATGGTACAAGAGAAATGCCTCCTTCACCATTGTTCTGGATCTATTATCCTGACCTTCGAGGTGTACTGGCAAAATATGAAGTATATAATCCAAAGAATATGGGTATGAGTCGTATGACCTGGGAAGAATTGTTTGAAGCAAGAATGTTCAGCAGCTACATAATTAAATCTACTCTTGATAACCCAATGAACAAATATATCAGGAACCTGATCAATGACCCGATTCTTAGATTGCTTGAAGGAGATGATATCAAAAATAAGATATCTAATTACGAACAAAATCTCTGGCAATACTAGGAGCCATCTTAGTAAAAATACTATAAAGAGTCCCGCTTTAAACGGGACTCTTTTTTTGTTTCAACAATCATTTTTTTTGAATGTTGATAAAATAAAAAATACCCAACAACGGGTATAGGAAATGTCAATAAATGTTGTACTTTTATTTCGGTTTTTCATAGGATATTGGATTTTAAAAACGGGGCTGGATTTCTATCCGGGCCCCATTTTTTTTAGCTCATTAAGTAACATCGCGGCTTTTGTTTTTCCAATAATTTTTGAGATCTCACTTACATCTTTTTCTTTAATATTTTTTACTGACTTAAATTCCTGTAATAGTTTATTGGCTGTTTCTTTTCCAATGCCTTTTACCTCTTCTAATTCGTTTTTAAATACACCTTTTGTCCTTCGTTTGCGATGATGCGTAATTCCGAAACGATGAACTTCATCACGAATGCTCCGAATAAATTTCAAGCTTTCGCCATCATAGGGAAGTTTTAAAGATTCATGATCACCAGTAAAAAAGATCTCTTCTATATTTTTTGCAAGTCCCGCCAAAGTTGTTTTGCCTGTCGCATTTAATTCATGGAGAGCCTCTGCAGCGGCATTTAACTGGCCTTTACCTCCATCAATAATCACAAGGTCCGGCCAGGGTAAAGCTTCTTCTGTAACTCTCTTATACCTTCTATAAACCGCTTCTTTCATGGTGGCAAAATCATTTATTCCCTCAACAGTTTTTACATTAAAATGCCTGTAATCTTTTTTACTGGGCACTCCATTTTTAAAACACACCATTGCAGAAACGGGGTAAGATCCCTGAAAATTAGAATTATCAAAACATTCAATATGAAACGGGATCTGAGAAAGTCTGAGATCCTGTTGCACCTGTTTTAGCAGATCAAGTTTATCAATATTCTTCTTATCTAATTTGAGTCGCTGCTTATTTTTTAATTCGCCAATAAAATATTGCGCATTTTTTTCTGATAAGTCTAATAGTTTCTTCTTATCACCTCCTTTGGGAACAGTAATTACAACCTCATTTTCAGGATAGGCAATTGAAAAAGGAAGAATAATTTCTTTTGCCTGGCTGTTGAAAGTGCTGCGAAGTTGTGCAACTGCAAATGCAAGTATTTCTTCCTCTGTTTCATCCAGAAAATTCTCAGTCAGGATCGTTTTTGTTTGTACAATAGTCCCGTTTTGCACCATTAAATAATTTATATAAGCCTTCTCTTCATATTTTACAATTGAGAATACATCCATTTCAGATAAACGGGGATTTGCAATAACAGATTTCGACTGGTAGTTTTTAAGGAAATCAACTTTTTTCCTGATCAACTCGGCTTTTTCAAATTCCATTTTTTCAGCGAGACCCTTCATCTCATTTTTAAAATGATTTATGACAGGGCTAAGGTTTCCTTTAAGCAAATTTTTTATTTGCTGTATTCCCTCTTTATAATCCTGCTCATTTTGTAAAGCTTCGCAGGGTCCTTTACAATTACCCAAATGGTATTCAAGACAAACTTTAAATTTTTTTCTCTCAATGTTTTTTTGTGTAAGATTTAATGCACAGGTTCTTATTGGAATAGTTTGCCTGATAAAACCTAAAAGCTCTCTTACACGATGCACTGACGTAAATGGACCAAGATATTCGGAGCCATCTTCAATATGTTTACGTGTGAGAAAAACTCTTGGGAAAGGTTCATTTTTTATTACAATATAGGGGTATGATTTATCGTCTTTAAGATTGATATTAAACCTTGGCTGAAAGTTTTTGATCAAAGAATTTTCAAGGAAGAATGCATCTTGTTCAGAATTTACAATCGTGAATTCAATATGATGAATCCTGTTTACAAGTTCGTGGGTTTTATAGCTGCTAAGATTTTTTAAAAAATAGGAACTTACACGTTTTCTGAGGTCTTTTGCTTTGCCTACATAAAGCAATTCATTTCCTTCATTGTAATATTTATAGATCCCCGGATTGCGGGGTATTGTTTGTGCAATATTCTGAAATTCGGAATTTGTCATCGATCCTAATATTAAAACAGATAAGCAGGTAACATCATTGCCAGGCCACTTTTGTGAAATG
Organism: Chitinophagaceae bacterium; assembly: GCA_036005825.1. Lineage (GTDB taxonomy): Bacteria > Bacteroidota > Bacteroidia > Chitinophagales > Chitinophagaceae > VBAS01. Next base: position 16,717 of record DASYQG010000291.1, read on the forward strand.
GGTTTTATCAGGTTGATTTTCTTTTTCTATAATGCTGCCGATTGAAAAATACTTGCCTACTTCCCAAAAAAGCTTTTGTTCAATAGTGCTATCTTTTGATGGTATATACCTGTCAATAAAAATACTTTGCACCTTGCCACTGGAAACATCTGCAAGTGTTATAACCATAATTTGCTTTTGTATTTCCGCGTTTTCATTTTTTGCAGTAGAAGTAATGTTGAGTGTTTCCTGTTGGGCATCTATTAATTTTTCCTCCGTATAATTTTTATAATATTCTTTATCGGCGATTTCTGGCAATGATAAAAAAGGCGCGGCAAATTTCCTTATCTCTTCCCGCTTCAAATATGCTGTATCAGTGACATTATCAGCTGTTTCATATTTAGCTATGCTATAAAGCGAAGTGTCAAGACTGTTTAATTGTCCTTTTATTATTGATAAAGCAGAAATAGGCTGTTCTTGTTTTATTTCTTTTTTTTCTTTACAGGCGGCAAATAAATTGACGATAAAAGCAGAAAGAATTAGATAGTTTTTCATGCCATAAATTTAAAGGGAAATAATGTTCTTAAAACAATTATCCCGATCCCTAAGAGGGACCGGGATAATTTAGCGAAAATGTGCAGTTAGTATCGATTACTTTTTACTATTGTTGAGTGTTGCTCCCACTTTCAACCCCACTGCGTATAATTTTTCTTTTACAGTTAAGGCGCTTACAAAGCTGGACATATGCTGATAACGCAAATGCGGTCCAACCTGCCATTTGATCCTGCCAGTAGAATACGACACAAATGTTCCTATACCGGTACTAATATTCCAACGACGCATAAGATCAGGGAATTTTGCATAATTTTTATAATCACTGGAAATAACATAAGCCCTGTCCCCAATAACATAGGTTGGCTGTATTGTACCGCTAACTCCCCATTGAATGTTATTATGGTCACTAATAATAAATTCTGCTCCAACCGGGATAGCGACCTGGAAGTAAAAATTCTCCAACCAATTTGGTGAATTACCACTAAAATTCCGATAGTTGCTCAAAGTTGCCAAAGAATCAACTCCTCCATAACCACTGGATAACGCTACAGTAGCTATTTCTGTAGGGTGCGAATAGGCCCGAATATCATAGCGATTAATATTGAACTGTAAACCGGTTTTTATAGAAAGCTTCTTATTCATTTGATATCTTCCTTCAATTCCGAATTCAAGACCCATAGCTGGCTTATGTTTAACAACATTTTTCAGATCAATCGCTGGAACATAAAATCCGCCAGGATATACTTTTTTATTTTCTGTTAATTTCCTGTAACTGACTGTTGGTGTAAAATAGACCTGGGCTGTAAGCTTAGATTGTTTATTTGGTTTTGGAAGTAAAATGTTTTGCGAAGCAAGAGCAGAAATTGCATCATTGATCTCTTTTTCCGTATTCTCAAGTACAGAACTTTGTTGTGCGATATTTTTTTCATTAGGAAAAAGTTCATTTAATACCTCGTCTTCGGTTTTAACCAAACCATTTTGCTTTAAAAGATTCAGATCTGTGTAGGGATAGAAATCATCAAACGTTTCATTTTTATTGGAAATAGTTGGGTCAGTAGCTTCTTGCTCAATAATGTCCCTTGAGTTATTACTCAAACTCAATTCAGACTCTATCTCATTACCTGCCTGAATATTAAAAACAGGGCCATGTAAATATAATTCTGCAAGATTTGCTGTTGGACGATTAGCTGGCTTTATTTCATTTATTGCAGGAGTAAATGTTTTTGTTTCTTTTGGGGCAGTTACAAGAACCTGCTGTTGATCTCTATTTTGATTTGAATTATTTTTCCCCGAGTTATCATTGTAAATAATTATAGAAACAATGGAGCCAGTAAGCAAAAACATAATAGCTGCAGTAAGGCCATACCATCTGCGGCGAGTGTGTAAAGAAGAGTGAATACCTTTCCATACCTTTTCGGAAGGGTACATCCGGTATTGGTTGGCATTATCTCTCAACAGCTTCTCAAAATCCCCATTATTGAATTGTCTCTCCATAAACCAGTCAGTGATTTCGGAACGGATCAAATTTTATCTGCTACCAGCCAAAGCAATCCATTCTGTCTGTTGCCTTGGTTTTTGCAAAATCTTTTTTCTTACTAAAATATCTTCGAGCATTGCCTTAGCCCTGGTATATTGGCTACGGCTGGTGCTTTCTTCTATATCCAGCATTTTTGCAATTTCACGATGACTATACCCCTCTACTGCATATAAATTAAGAACTGTACGATAACCCATTGGCAATATCCTGATGCATTCCACCACCTGTTTCGCTTGTATGATCGATGGAACGCTTTCCTCTCTCACTTGCACTCCTGTTGCATGAATTATATCAACACTGTCATTGAACTTTTTATTTCTCTTTAGGATATTGATACAGGTATGAACGATTATTCTCCTGATCCAACCTTCAAAAGCTCCCCGGTTTTCAAACGTATGCATTTGTAAAAAAACCTTAATGAAGCCTTCCTGCAGCATATCCTCAGCGTCTTCCCGGTTATGGGCGAAACGATAACAAACAGCCAGCATCTTGGGACTATACTTATTGTACAATTCCCGCTGAGCAGAAGCGTCGTTTTTCAAACAGCCTTGTAAAATGGCTTCCTCGGTCATAGTTTCCTTTGGTTGCCTGTAAATTAGACAATTTTTAGATTCAATAGCTGCACAGAATTGTAATTTTTCAGAATGTAAAACTTCTAGCCCCCTTTCTCAACAGGAAAAGCGGGGTGGGGATAAAATTTGGATTAAAAAAGAGGACGGAAGAACAAGTATATTGGCTTTCCGGTTGAAATTATTTCTGTGGCGGTGGCGGGCCCTGCCGCTTAAGGCTATCAATAGGGTATTGTGTTTTCAATGTATCCATTACTGATTGTGCCCAGTCAAAGAGTTTTATTTTTTCTTCCTCAGATAATATAGCATCCTTATGCGTCCATGTATATGAAACAAGAGGCATTTCCCCCTTTTTTACCAGATCAATGGTTTGTTCCATTCTGCGATATTGAAAACGGGGACGTCTATTGATGTATTCATCAAAATTCAATTCTTTTTTTCCATCAATTACATGATTGTTTAGCCACCAGGCTACAGGTTGTATATTATTATACCAGGGATAGCGGGTATTGTTGCTATGACAGTCCATGCAGGCTTTATCAAGAATCATTTTTACATCTGCAGACACCGGGAATTTTTTAGAAATAGCATTTGGCTGATCACCTTCATGAATATTTTTCTTGGGATGAAAAAATTGAATTGCTACTAAAACGATCAACAACAGCCAGCCAATGGTCTTGAAAACTTTCTTCATGCAGTTTTTTTTATGCTTGTTAAATTAATACTTCTCCCGTCATTTCCTTAGGAACTGGTAATTGCATCATGGTAAGGATCGTCGGAGCAATATCACCCAATTTTCCAGGTTTTATCTTTCCTCCCCATTCTTTATCTATTATAAAAAAAGGGACAGGATTCATAGTATGCGCTGTGTTTGGAGATCCATCTTCATTGATCATGTAATCAGCGTTACCATGATCGGCAGTAAGAAAAGTGGTATAGCCATTTTCCAATCCTGTAGTAACTATCTGGGCAACGCATTTGTCAACTGTTTCTACAGCTTTAATCGCAGCTTCCCATATGCCGGTATGACCAACCATATCAGCATTCGCATAGTTCAGGCAAATAAAATCGGCGGTCTTATTTTTTATTTCAGGTAATAATGCATCAGTTACTTCATAAGCACTCATTTCCGGCTTCAGGTCATAAGTGGCAACTTTTGGTGAGGCGATCATAATTCTTTTTTCACCATCAAAAGGCTTTTCTCTTCCCCCACTAAAGAAAAAACTTACATGCGGATATTTTTCCGTTTCAGCAATACGAATTTGTTTTAATCCCTGCTGTTGTAAAATTTCACCGAGCGTATTATTCAAATTATCTGTTTCGAAAACCACATTTACATCTTTATAAGTTTTATCGTACTCGGTCATGGTTGTGTAGTTCAGCGAAAGTTTTTTCATACCATGATCTTGCAAGTTCATTTGCGTAAGCACCTGTGTTATTTCACGACAGCGGTCAGTACGAAAATTAAAACAGACCGCCACATCATCATCCTTTATTTTAGCTAATGGTTGCTGATCTTCTGCTAATATCACCGTTGGCTTTATAAATTCATCAGTTACGTTTTTGTTATAAGAATTTTCAATAGCTTCAATTGCATCAGTTGCTTTTTCGCCAACACCATTTACCATAGCATCATAAGCAAGTTTTATTCTTTCCCATCTTTTGTCACGGTCCATCGCATAGTAACGGCCGCTAACGGAAGCGATCTTTCCAACAGAATTGTTTAAATGCACCTGCAGCTCTTTAATAAAACCTAACCCGCTTTTTGGATCACAATCACGACCATCAGTAAATGCATGTATGAAGACCTCACTTAAATTTTCTTTTTTGCAAACATCAATTATCGCTTTTAAATGATCGATATGCGAATGCACGCCACCGTTACTTAGCAATCCTAAAAGATGAAGTGCTTTATTATTCTTTTTTGCAAAACGAATGGCATTTAACAAAATCTCATTTTTTGCAAAAGAACCGTCGCGGACCGCTACATTTATACGCTGCAGCTCCTGATAAACGATACGACCGGCGCCAAGGTTCAGATGGCCAACTTCTGAGTTACCCATTTGGCCATCCGGCAGACCTACTGCTTCTCCACAAGTTATTAGTGTTGTATTTGGATACTTTGAATAAAGCGACGAAACAAATGGCGTTTTGGCATTTTGAATTGCATCTGCAGATGCCACCTTTCCGAGTCCCCATCCGTCCATTATTATCAGAATTACCTTTTTTGCTGCCATTATAGAAATTTAACAATGAGAAATGCGTTCATTTTCAGAGTAAAAATGGCAACAAAGCTAAGTGTTTTAACGTAACTACTCTGTAATCCCATTGGCATGTAGTAACTTAGCTTTTGGAAATGAAGTAACGGACTGTGGCATGTTTTTCGATTAACTACTATGAAAACTAAATAAAATGAAAAAAGCTTTACTCTTGTTACCTGTTTTTTTTCTCGCTATTTCCTCCTTTGCACAAGCGGGGATAGATGATGTGATCTCGGCTATGAAAACGGGGAATGCTTCTGGAGTTACAAAGTATTTTGATAGCTATGTTGACATTACGATGCCTGACAAAAGCAGTAATTATAGCAAAAGCCAGGGCGAGCTTATCATTAAAGATTTTTTTACCAATAGTGGTGTAAAGAGCTTTGATGTAAAACATAAAGGCAATAATGATAACGGTGATTATTGCATTGGAACACTTCAAACAAAAAATGGTAGTTACAGAGCTACGGTTTATATGCGTCTAAAAGGGAGTAAACAAGTGATCCAGGATATTCGAATCCAACAGTTATAAAACTTTGAGTAAAATATTTAAAGCCCCGCCCGTTTTGTGGCGGGGCTTTTTTAGTTTTGGGCAATGGAATTCAATAAACAATTTTATCATTTGATCGATGAAGCACTTACGGAAGATATTGGTGAAGGAGATCATTCAACATTAAGTTGTATGCCCGCAAATGCAAAAGGGAAAGCCGTTTTAAAAATAAAGCAAGATGGAATACTTGCCGGAGTTGAAGTGGCTGAGAAAATTTTTCAATACAAAGATGGCAGTACAATTTTTACCACATTAAAAAAAGATGGAGAAACGATGAAGGCCGGGGAAATGGCTTTTGACGTGGAGGCGTCCGTGCATACAATATTGCAATGCGAAAGGCTTGTATTGAATTGCATGCAGCGCATGAGCGGTATTGCGACATTGACCCGTCAATATGTTGACAGGTTATATGGTCATAAAACAAAATTGCTTGATACCAGGAAAACAACTCCAAACTTTCGAATACTGGAAAAAGAAGGCGTGAAAATAGGAGGTGGGGTAAATCATCGTTTTGGGTTGTATGATATGATCATGCTAAAGGATAATCATATTGCATATTGCGGCGGAATTGAAAATGCAATTAATGAGGCATGGAAATACGTTCAGAAAAAAAAACTGGACCTGAAAATTGAAATAGAAACAAGAAGTCTGGAAGATGTTCAAAATGTAATTGCAGTCGGAAAAGGAAAAGTGTTTCGTATCATGCTTGATAACTTTACACCCGGACAAGTTGCGGAAGCATTGAAAGTAATTGGTGAAGATTTTGAAACAGAAGCAAGCGGTGGAATTAACCTTGATAATATTGAAGATTATGCAGAAACAGGAGTTGATTATGTAAGCGTAGGAGCGTTGATACACCAAGCGCGAAGTTTAGATCTTAGCTTAAAAGCAGTAATTATTTAAACAATGAGCAAAAAAAATAAACCTGATAGCCGTGGCTTTGTATTTAGCACTGACCCAAATTTTAAATTTGAAGACGAACCGAATTCGACTGAGACATTTGCCCCTGTACAACAAAAACTAAAAGTAAGATTAGAAACAAAACACAGAGCAGGCAAAGCAGTTACGATAGTTGAAGGTTTTATTGGGAAAGATGAAGACCTTGAAAACTTAGGGAAAAGATTAAAATCTTTTTGCGGCACCGGCGGTTCTGCAAAAGATGGTGAAATAATTATACAGGGAGATCAAAGGGAAAAAGTAATGCAATGGTTAATGAAGAATGGATATAAGAACGTGAAAAAGATTTGAAGATTTTTATTTTAGCTCAGGTTCATCTTCATTCATAAAATAACTCAACGCTCCGCTTGGACATCTTTTTAC
>DASYQG010000292.1:0-9252 GCA_036005825.1 Chitinophagaceae bacterium
CACATGTTTTTATCACTGCTGATCGCTGCTACAATTCTCAATTCAATTTGTGAATAGTCGGCCGATAAAAGAATGTGTTTATTATCTCTTGGAACAAAAGCTTTCCTGATCTCTTTTCCACGATCTGTTCTTACCGGTATATTTTGAAGATTTGGATTGTTACTCGCAAGACGACCTGTGACCGCTACTGCTTGTCCATAAGTTGTATGCACTCTCCCTGTTTTTTTATTAATAAGCAATGGTAATGAATCAACGTACGTTGATTTTAGCTTTGTCATCTCTCTGAAAACAAGAATATCATCAGCGATCTTATTTTCTTTTGCCGCAAGCTTCAACAACACGTCCTCCCCGGTTTGATATTGGCCAGTTTTTGTTTTTTTAGCAGAAGGATCTAGTTTGAGTTTATCAAACAATACTTCGCCTAGCTGTTTTGGAGATGCAAGATTAAAACGAACCCCTGCTTGTTTATAGACACTCTCTTCCGCTTTCTTTGCATCTTTTTCTAACTCTTTAGAATAGTCTTTTAAAAACTCTTCGTCGATCTTTACACCTTCAAATTCCATATCTGTCAAAACTTTTACCAGAGGATTCTCCACTTCATAAAAAACTCTTTCAACTTCTTTTTCTTTTAGCTGTGGTAGAAAAATTTGTTTTAATTGCAGAGTGATGTCAGCATCTTCGGCAGCATACTCTTTAATTTTTTCAAGTTCCACATCACGCATACTTCCTTGCGGCGTCCTTCCTTTCTTCCCGATCAGTTCTTCAATATGCACTGGTTCATAACCAAGGTATTTTGCACTCAATTGATCCATACTTCTTTTTCCATCGGGTTCTATTACATAATGAGCCAGCATCGTATCAAAGATCTTTCCCTTCAATTCTATATCATACCATTTTAATACCAACATATCATACTTGGTATTTTGCCCGATCCATATTTTGCTTTTATCATTAAACAATGGTTCAAACAAAGTAAGGATCTCTTTTGTCTTTTTTTGGTCCGCCGGGCACGGTATATAATATGCCTCACCGGATTTTATGGAAAAACTCAGCCCTACTAATTCTGCCTCATTTGCATCAATGCCAGTGGTTTCGGTATCAAAACATATCTCATCATGTTTCTTTAATTCTGCTACTAATTTTTTTATGGCAGTATTATCCTCTACCGCTTCATATTTATGCTGAGTATTATTTATATTTCTACTAACAGTTATTGATTCTCCGGAATCATTCCCATTAGAGGAAGCCTGTTCAACAGGTATTGTCGGAGCAGCAGTTTCAATAATGTTTCCGAACAGGTCGGTTTGTACACCGACAGGCTGTTCTTTTTTAATAAAATCCTTATTTGAAACTGTGATGGCAAACTCATCGCCCAATACTCTTTTGCCTAGAGTTTTAAATTCCAGTTCTGCAAAAACATCTCTTAGTATGTCTTTGTTCATTTCTTTCATCCTGAAATTCTCTTCATGAAATTCTACCGGCACATTAGTAATGATCGTTGCCAATTTTTTACTTAGTATAGCAAGATCTTTTCCTGCTGCTACTTTTTCTCCCAGTTTACCCTTGATGTTGCCCGCATTCTTTAAAACATTTTCCAATGTTTCATATTCGGCAAGAAGTTTTGCGGCCGTTTTTTCTCCTACACCAGCTATGCCTGGAATATTATCTACTGCATCGCCCATTAATCCTAATACATCAATGACCTGGCTTACATCTTTGATATTCCATTTTTCACAAACTTCCTTTGGACCCATTATCTCAACATCTCCTCCCTGGTAGCCGGGCTTATAAATTTTTACTTTCTCATTTACCAATTGGCCATAATCTTTATCCGATGTTACCATGAATACTTCGTAGCCGGCTTTTGCAGCTTGTTTACTCAATGTGCCGATCACATCGTCGGCTTCATAGCCATCAACTTCCATTACAGGGACATTAAACCCTTGTATTATTTTTTTTATATCAGGTAAAGCTGCAATCAGGTCTTCCGGGGCTTCCTGGCGATTTGCTTTGTAGTCTTCATAATCTGTGTGGCGTTCCGTTGGAGCTTCTGTATCGAAACATACAGCGAGGTGAGTCGGCTTCTGGTTATTGATCAGTTCAAGCAACGTATTGGTAAACCCAAACTGAGCATTTGTGTTTTTACCTTTTGAAGTTATTCGCGGATTGCGGATGAGTGCATAGTAGGCTCTGAAGACCAAAGCAAGGGCATCGAGCAGGAAAAGTTTTTTTGACATTCCGCTAAGATAAAAAAATCATAGCGAGCCAATAAAAATGCCTTAACCGGATCATTTTCCAGTTAAGGCATCAATTTCTTTTAAGTAGTCAGTTTACTGCTGATGATTTTTATTTGTCTCTTCTTCTTCTTTACGCAAATATTTTTCAGGATTTTGAACAAGCACAGTTCCTGAATAAGCAGAAGCGTTAGTAGCCGGAGAGCTTACAACAGCAGGAGCTATATCACTATTCGCCCTGTCTTTATGGATAAAGTTCAGGTAAAGAGCAAAGAACAGCAGGTTGAATGCAAAAAAGTTAACGATTTTACGGATGCGTCTTTTCATAAAAATTGGATTTAGATTCGTTCGACTAAACTATAAAACGAATAAAGGGCTTCAAAATTTTATAAAAGCTAAAAAAAAAATCGGGCAAATGTACACGAGAGAATTTCGTATTGCTACGAATATTTTTTGCGGTTTGTACTCATTTTCTCATTTCATCGAGCTGTTTCTGCAAGCGAAACATTTCATCTCTAAGTCTCGCAGCCTCCATAAAGTCTAAGTCTCTCGCAGCCTTCTCCATTTCTTTTTTAATTTTTGAAATGGCTTTTTCAGCCTGGGGAATGGTTTTGTATTCGGCCTGGTCCTCTGCGGCGATTGTTACCAGGTCTTCATTGGGAGCAATAGCATAAGGGTTGGCAGGATCATATCCTTTTATATCTAATACAGATGTCTGTGCAAAAACATCCTGTGTAGTTTTAATAATTGTTTTTGGTGTAATGCCAAATTTAATATTCCATTCGATTTGTTTTTCTCTGCGACGGTTCGTTTCATCAATTGTTTTCTGCATGCTCTCTGTCATCTTATCCGCATAAAAAATCACAAGTCCATCCACATTTCTGGCGGCACGACCTGCCGTTTGGGTTAAACTTTTTTCATTTCTTAAAAAACCTTCTTTATCTGCATCAAGGATGGCAACTAAAGAAACTTCCGGTAAGTCTAAACCTTCACGCAAAAGATTTACGCCAACCAATACATCGATCTTTCCCAACCTTAATTCACGAAGTATCTCCACTCTTTCCAAAGTATCGACTTCGCTGTGTATGTATTTTGATTTTATGTTAATTCGATGAAGATATTTATCCATCTCTTCAGCCATTCTCTTTGTCAGTGTTGTTACTAAAACCCTATCGCCTTTTGTTACCCGTTTATCAATTTCATCAAGTAGATCATCAATTTGATTTATACTTGGCCTTATTTCAATTGGTGGATCAAGCAGGCCTGTTGGACGAACAACTTGTTCCACCACAACACCACCGCATTTTTCTAATTCAAAATCATCCGGTGTTGCCGAAACGAAAATTGTTTGATTCAGCATCGATTCAAATTCATGAAAATTCAATGGACGATTATCTAATGCAGATGGTAAACGAAAACCATAATCAACTAGGATTAGCTTTCTGCTTCTGTCGCCGCCATACATACCACTTACTTGTGGAATCGTTTGATGGCTTTCATCGATCACACATAAAAAATCATTGGGAAAGTAATCAAGCAAACAGAATGGTCTTGTTCCGGGTTTTCTTCTATCAAAAAACCTTGAATAGTTTTCTACGCCATTACAATAGCCGAGTTCACGGATCATTTCAACGTCATAATTCACTCTTTCACTTAAACGTTGCGCTTCAATATATTTTCCGGAATTTTTAAAATAAGAAACCTGTGAATTCATCTCATCCTGTATCTCATACAGGATCTGCTGGATCATATCTTTCGGAGCCAAATAAAGATTAGCGGGAAAAATCGCAGCATTATCCATTGTGGTTATTCTTTTTCCTGTCACTACATCAAAGCTTTCTATCTCTTCAATTTCATCGCCGAAGAAAGTTATGCGATAACCAGTGTCAAGATATGGCAGGTTAATATCAACAGTATCTCCTTTTACCCGAAATGTTCCTCTTTTAAATTCAATCGTTGTTCTTGAATAGAGAATATTGACTAGCGAATGAAGAAACCCCTGTCGTGAGATCGTTTGTTTTTTATGAATGCGAATAATGCCATTGGCAAATTCATCGGGGTTGCCGATGCCATAAATACAACTTACTGATGCAACGACAATAATATCCCTGCGACCGCTTAACAATTCTGATGTTGCATGTAAGCGAAGTTTATCCAGCTCATCGTTGATCGAAAGATCTTTTTCTATGTAGACATCGCTTACTGGCAAATAAGCTTCAGGTTGATAGTAATCATAATAAGACACAAAATATCCTACCGCATTTTCTGGAAAGAACTGTTTGAACTCGCCGTACAATTGTGCCACCAATGTTTTGTTATGCGTGAGCACCAGTGTCGGTCTCTGAACATTCTGAATAACATTGGCGATGGTAAATGTTTTCCCGCTGCCTGTTACTCCAAGTAAGGTCTGATATTTTTCTCCTTCTAAAATTCCGTTAGTTAAGTGACTAATCGCATCAGGCTGATCGCCGGCGGGAGGATAAGGGGTATGAAGTTTGAAAGGCATAATTAAGGGAAACAAATTTACTATCTTCTTACTTCAGTTTTCTCTTAATATAAGCCGAATAATCTTCGATCACCGGTTCATAGGCTTCTTGCATCAGGGGAGATGTAAGGATAAAATCTGCCGTGGCCCTATCACAGGCAACCGGGATATTCCAGGTTGCAGATATGCGCAGCAAGGCTTTTATATCGGGATCGTGAGGTTGTGCTTCCATCGGGTCCCAGAAAAATATCAGCACATCGATTTTACCCTCTGCGATCTTGGCTCCTATTTGCAGATCGCCGCCTAATGGGCCGCTTTGCAATTTTGTTATTGATTGATCAAGTTTTTCTTCCATCAGACCGCCTGTAGTGCCTGTTGCATACAGGCGATGTTTGGCAAGTGTTGCTTTATTAAATAATGCCCACTCTACTAACTCTCTTTTTTTATTATCATGAGCTACCAGCGCAATACGCTTACGGCGTTCCATTATTCTTGTGTTCATACTTTATGTTTAAATAAAAATGCCTTCCCATTAAGGCAAGGCATAATATTCTAAAGATACAACTAATTAATTCAGTTCTGCCGACACACTGATCTTTGGCTCACCAGAAACTTTTCCCGCAGTAATAGGCTGACCTTCTACACCAAAGTCAGCTAATTTAATATTGAAAGCAGCACTTGTTTTCAATGTATTACCAACAACAACAATTGTTACCGGAGCAGTTACCTTATTCGTTTTTCCTTTTATCGTCAAATCTCCTTCAACCGTAACATTATAGGTTCCGTCTTTTCTAAAGTTAACTCCTGATGGATTTGTTATGACACCACTAAAGGTAGCTTTTGGAAATTTATCTGAGTTCAGCCAACTTTCCTGGTTAAAATGCTCTTGTATTTTAGGGTTGGCAAAAGAAAAATTCTTGATCGCTGCTTCAAATTGCACTGTGCTTTTTATAGGGTCAATTGCCACGATCGCTGTTTTATTTTCCGCTTTAGGTAAATTATCAATGGCGGTAGACGCATCAAAAGCTACGATAGCTGATGTGGATGTTTTCTTTTGTGCAAAAGCGATCATCGAAACCGAAGCAATGAATAGGGATAAAATTGTTTTTTTCATTTTAGTGTTAATTTATTTTAGTTAAAGAATTAATTAATTTTCAACTGCACTGCGCTTAAAGCTGACGAAATAAGTCCCGAGGATTTCACTATAAATACCATCACTGCAGGAGCCTTTGATAACAGCCTGATCTCCCGGTTTCAATTTTTTTGCTTCCGCCATATGCTGTTCCTGGAAAGCAAAAATTAAATACGAACCTGTTGTAGTATCGCTCATTTTTATATTCATCGTTGTGTCTGCAGGTTCAGTTGCAGTTACTATTCCTTTCACTGAAATTATTTTTTCAGCATATTTTTTATTCGCAGCCTCGTAGTCTTTTTCAAATTCTTTGATAAAGGGTATCGCCTCAACAGAATAATCAACTTTTAATTTGGCCGTATCGTCATATGTAAGTGTTGCGAAATAGAAATATACCGCCGCTCCTGAAAGAAGAAGTCCGGCAGCCACAACAGCTGACCATTTTAAAACCTTTTTATTCTTTGGATGTTTAAGCATTCTTTGAAAAACATTTGTCGGTTTTTAATCAAACCACTTTACGCAAAGTTTGATCCGGCATTGCAAACTTTCCTTGATATATGATAATTAAAAAACCCGTCCTGAATTTTAGGACGGGCTTAACTAACCCATGTTTGTTTAATTCTAAAAACGGAATTTATACAGCTTGCATTTCTTTTATTTTCTCCCTGATCTTGGCTTCAATTTCATTTGCCAATTCAGGATTATCAATAAGTAACTGTTTTACTGTATCACGACCTTGGCCAAGTTTATCATTATTATAGCTGAACCAACTTCCGCTTTTTTGAACGATACCCAATTCAACACTCATATCAACTATTTCACCCGACTTAGAAATTCCTTCTCCAAAAATGATATCAAACTCAGCAGCACGGAAAGGAGGTGCCACTTTATTTTTTACCACTTTTACTTTTACACGATTACCAACCGCTTCCTCGCCATCTTTTATTTGTGCCATGCGGCGAATATCCAAACGAACAGAAGCATAAAATTTTAGTGCATTACCGCCAGTTGTTGTTTCAGGGTTACCAAACATTACCCCGATTTTTTCTCTTAACTGGTTAATGAAAATGCAAATGGTATTTGTTTTGGAGATCGTCGCTGTAAGTTTTCTCAATGCCTGGCTCATCAATCTTGCATGTAAGCCCATTTTACTGTCACCCATTTCACCTTCCAACTCACTTTTTGGAACAAGAGCTGCTACCGAATCAATTACCACAACATCCAATGCACCTGAAAGAATGAGACGATCGGCAATTTCAAGTGCCTGCTCACCATAGTCGGGTTGAGAGATCAATAGATTATCTACATCAACTCCCAATTTTTGCGCATAGGCACTGTCAAAAGCATGTTCTGCATCAATGATAGCACACATACCTCCTTTCTTTTGGGCCTGTGCGATCACATGGGTGGCAATAGTTGTTTTACCGGAAGATTCAGGACCATAAATTTCCACAACCCTTCCTCTCGGTAACCCACCTATGCCAAGAGCTACATCGAGCCCAATGGAACCGGTAGATACTACTTCCATTTCATGGATTCCTTTTTCATTCATCATCATGACGCTGCCCTTGCCATAATCTTTTTCGATTTTGTCAATTGTCAGCTTTAGCGCTTTTAATTTTTCATTGTTGGTTGACATATCGGTAGTTTTTTCTTTTGCTGTTTTTGCCATGGATCAAAATTAAGTTTTCAGTGGGCTGGGTGAAAAATTTATTTGAACAACGAAACTAAGCATTTTAGCAAATCAACACTAATTTATTTGGACATTTTTTTTGAAAATCCCATTTTTCTGGTATACGGTTAGGTCAAAATCCATTTTAAACCTGCCAAATTAATTCCGATATTTGATGTCCAAAATATTTAGAATTATGAAACAGTTACTCTCTTTACTGCTTTGTATCTCTGCAATGGTTATTGTAAATGCACAGGATGCGGAATCCGCAAAACCAGGTGTTGTTTATGGTAAATACTCTGAGGCAGGAGTGACGCCTATAAGTGTTAATGATCTTGAAAAAAAGATGAGTGAAAATAAATTTGACGGCAAGATCCAAGGCAAAGTGGTGGAAGTGTGCCAGGCAATGGGTTGCTGGGCTAAAATTCAAAAGGAAGACGGTACCACGGTAATGATTAAAGTAAAAGATCATGAATTTGCAATGCCAAAGGATATAGTAGGAAGAACGATTGTTGTAGAAGGTAAAGCAGAATTAAAAGAAACATCCGTAAGCATGCTGAAACATTATGCTGAAGATGCCGGCAAAAGCAAAGAAGATATTGATAAAATAAAAGAACCAAAGAAAGAAGTGATCATGATGATCAAAGGTGTGAAAGTAGTTGAGTAAAAATTTTCTTATTATTTAACCTCCTGCAATCAGGAGTTTTTTTATTTCTATAATTTCTCAATTAACTGTTGAATGCTAAGAATGCTCATCCAACTCATAGCAATTACAACTAACCAACCAACAACCTGCATCCATACCGGGTGTTTATAGCCCTTCATAATAGAAGACCTAGTTGCGGCAATAAGAATTACTGCTAAAGCGATAGGAAGTATAATTCCATTGGCTGCTCCTGCAAATACAAGAAGTTTTACAGGCTTTGGGTTACTGATAAAAATAATTGTTGATACGATTATAAATAAGCTGATAATTACTTTTTCATTTTTTAAAACAACCGGGTGAAGAGTTTTCCAAAACGAAACTGATGTAAATGAAGCACCAACAACTGATGTAATTGCAGCTATCCATATAACGATACCAAAAAATTTATAACCCAGCTCCCCTGCTGCTGATTGAAAAACTGATGCTGCTGGATTATCGACAGCTAATTTTACACCACCCCAAACAACTCCTAACGCTGCCAGAAATAAAACAAACCGCATCAATGATGTGATAAGGATCCCGCTAACAGCGCTTCTTGTAACATCTTTTAAATTTTCTTTTCCCTTTATACCTGCATCAAGCAAACGATGTGCACCTGCAAATGAAATATACCCACCTACAGTGCCGCCCACCAACGTAACAATTTTCATGGTGTCAATTTTTTCAGGCCAGATAGTTCTGTATAAAGCTTCACCAACCGGCGGATGCGATGCAAATGCAACATACACAGTAAGCCCAATCATTATTATACCAAGCCATTTTGCAAAACCATCAATCAATTTTCCCGCCTCTTTATACCAAAAGATCCCGAGAGCAATTACACAACTTATTATTGCACCATATCTGGGATCAATTCCTGTCAACACATTTACACCCAAACCACAACCGGCAATATTTCCAATATTAAATATCAATCCACCGAACGCTATCAGGAACGCAAGAAAAAAACCAAGTCCCGGAAAAATTTTATTCGCAATATCCTGCGCCCTGTTCTCACTTACACTTACGATCCGCCAAATATTT
>DASYQG010000293.1:0-5011 GCA_036005825.1 Chitinophagaceae bacterium
AAAAACTTTAATCCTTTTCATTATCCGCCAAAAGAACTAAGACTTGTTCTTGCAGAAGAAGAGATCATTCATACAGATTCATTAAAGACACATGATACCATAATGAATTTACAGTTGCTTGGAATAATTGATAGCGGCGCCGTAAACAGTAAGTTTGTAGAAAAAGAGTTCAAAAGATTTCATAAAAACCAGGCGGATCGTTTCTCAAGCAATACTTATAATACTCTTGAAGAAAAAAATGGCAAGATCGCTGCCGAAATATATAATTATTTTGTTTTCCCTTTTTCAATTGCACCTATTACGATTGCATGGGGCCTGCTGCCTGACACCAATCAATATGCATTTACCATTACCATTCGGTTTAAAGTAAAAGAAAATATAGCTACCTATATTGTGAGCCCGGGTGAACTTTAAAACATATTGTGAAATTTGGCTTTTCCCGCATCATAGAAATTGAAATTAGCTATTTTCATCCCGTGAACCCAAAACTGCACAAACATATCAGCGACCAGGAATTACTCGAAAGATTTTATGCTGACCATGATAACCAATGGCTCGGCATTTTACTGGAGCGATACACCTTGTTATTATTGGGTGTTTGCATGAAATATTTAAAGAATGAAGAACTGGCAAGAGATAGTGTTCAGCAGATCTTCCTTAAAGCCATAACAGAATTGCAAAAATACCGGGTTGAATATTTTAAAAGCTGGGTATACATGGTTGCAAAAAATCATTGCCTGATGCAGTTGAGAGATAAGCCTAGTAAAAACACAGTTGAAGTAAAAGAAAGCATTGCAGCAGAAACTGATGAAACAGATAAAGAAAGTTTACTATTGAATGAAAAAACATATGAATACATGGGAGAAGCATTGAAAGAATTAAATGCTGACCAGCAACTATGTGTAACTTTGTTTTACATGGAAAAGAAAAGCTATCAGCAAATAACCGAGCAAACCGGCTATAGTATGATGCAGGTAAAAAGCCATATACAAAACGGAAAACGGAACATGAGAATATTAATTGAGAAAAAAATGAGCAGTTAAATGTCTGACAAGTTAAAAGACATATTATCTAATCTTTCTACTGAAGTTGACCAGGAAACGTTATTGAAATACCTGGAAGGCAGGCTATCGGATGAACAGCGCCATGAGGTAGAAAAGAAAATGATGAATACAAATTTCACTGATGATGCAATGGAAGGTTTACAGGAAATAAAAAATAAAGAAAATATCTCTTTACTTGTAGAACAGCTTAATCGTGATCTTCATAAAAAGCTTGAAAAGAAAAAGAAAAAAAGAGAAAAACTTCGTTTTAAAGATCAACCCTGGCTTTATGTTGCCATTGTCATAATTCTGCTTCTTATCGTTTTAAGTTATATCGTAATACACAGGATGTTACAACAATAGTGAGAAAATATATTTGGTTTCCGGTATAATTTTGGTGTACCTTTTATAGTCATTGATTTTGCTCTTTTAAAAAATCGTTTATGGCTATTTTACATCAACTTGACAAATGGAGCACTACCCACCCCAGGTTATTATTATTACTTCGTGCCGCATTGGGAATTGCGTTGGTCTCCAAAGGCATTTCTTTTATCAGTGATATTATCTCGTTAAAAGCTTTGTTAGCAGAAAGCAGTTTTGGTTTTTTACCAGACTGGATCGCCCTTGTAATTACATGGATACATTTACTATGTGGCTTTCTGATCACGATAGGATTGTTTACAAGATTGTCCGCATTGATACAAATTCCAATTCTTATTGGAGCGGTGATCATTAATTTGTCAATCGGAGTTTTTACACCAGGTTCAGAATTGTTATTCTCGTTGCTTGTGCTTGTTTTACTTGTCTTTTTTCTTTTTGAAGGCGGTGGAGAGTTTTCGGTAGATGATTATATTAAGAAACATCTTGTTTAACAGCAATTAAACCGTCTGCAGTTGATGTTTTTCTTTTTTAAATACTGAATAACTGATCACCACACTACCTAACATAAAAAGAGCTCCTAAAAAGAAAGGTGCACCTGGGAAATAATAACGTGTATTATCGTGTGAGAAAAAAGTAAAAAGATTATTCATGATTAGTGGGCCGATGATCGTAGTAAGGCTCATAAGACTGGTTAATGCACCCTGTAAAGCTCCTTGTTCATTTTGCCTAACATGTCCTGCCATTGTTGACTGCAATGCGGGACCAGCGATTCCTCCCATACAATAAGGAACAAGGAAAGCAAACATCATCCATCCTTGTGTTGCAAATGCAAATAAAATCAGTCCTAGTGTATATAACAACAAGCCGACATAAATGCTTTTTTCATTACCTAGTTTTGGATTTACTATCCGTGTTAATCCTGCTTGTACTAGTCCGACCAAAGCTCCAACCACTGCTAATGAAAGACCAACCAATTTTTCTGACCAATGAAAACGATACATTGTAAAATAATTCCAGTTTCCCTGCACTGACATTGCCGCGAGATATATTAGGAAGTAACAAAGAGCAAGTCCTGCAATTGTTGGAGCTTTTCTTAAGAATCTTAAGGAACCAAGTGGATTAGCCTTTTTCCATTCAAAGGGTCGACGATGTTCTTTATCTAAAGATTCAGGCAAAACGAAATATCCATAAAGAACATTTAACAAACAAAGTCCTGCTGCAGCATAGAAAGGTGCCCGTATGCCGAAGCCAGCCAATAAGCCACCTAACCCGGGGCCCAAAATAAATCCTAATCCAAAAGCAGCGCCGATCATTCCAAAATTCTTCGTCCTGGTTTCCGGAGTACTTATATCAGCAATGTAAGCAGCAGCAGTAGTAAAACTTGCGCCGGTAATACCTGCAATGACACGGCCTATAAATAAAAAGCCATAAGATGGAGCTAAAGCCAGGAAGATATAATCGATCGCAAAACCAAATAGAGAGCATAGTAAAACCGGCCGGCGACCAAAACGGTCACTAAGGTTTCCGACCATTGGGGAACAAAGAAATTGTGTAAATGCATAAGCAAAAAGTAACCAGGCTCCGTAAGAACTGGCCTCGTTTATCTCTATGTTTTTTAATTGCGAAATTAATTTGGGCATGACAGGAATAATAAGTCCCCACCCCATCACATCTATTAATAGTGTAATAAAAATGAAATTAATAGCCGCCTTTCTCGATTGAGCCATTTTTGGATTTTGTGTCTCAAAGTTGCAGAACTATCATAAATAAAAAAAACCAATGAAAATATGTGGCAAAACGGCATCATTATTGCAAATCTGGGTTGTTCCAAAAAAACATCAAAAAACAATCTTTTTTTCTCACGTATTTATTCGTTTTTGATAACACGTGGAAAAAAAAGTTCAATGAGTATCATTGCGTTGAATTTTTGCGAGTGCATTTACTAATGCAATATGCTATGCGATCCGGTTTGTGGTTTCTATTTTTGATCCGTTCAATCAATCTCCTATGGCAACCATTCCCATTCCGGAAATGAAAAGCCAAATAACCGTACCCCCGGAATTTTAACAATCTTTACTCCGATACTCCTATGATCAATTTTTCGAGTTAGAAATCCAACACCTTGGGTCGGCATTGTTTTACTTAAAAACTTAAAACGATGTTGAACAAGAAACAAATTAAGACAGTATCTTTTCTAGTTTTATTTTTCATGTCTGTTCTGAGATCAAATGGAGGAATAAATCCTCTTACTCCGAATGATCCTGCATATAATGACTCTATTCATTTATCAGTAACCGGTAAATCCTCATTATCAATTCCGCAAGTTCCTTTGCACCAATCAATGGGAAAATTCGTACAGGACTATGCTGAAGAGAATATTGAATTATTTGAAAAAATAAAGTTGAATAAAAGTGATTATTTAAAAACCATTGATAAAGTATTTACTCAATACGAAATTCCTCTTGAACTGAAATATCTTGCTGTCATTGAATCAAAGCTTAACACAAATGCGCTTTCCTGGTGCGGCGCTAAGGGGCTTTGGCAATTCATGCCAGGTACGGCAAAAATATTTGGCCTGAAGATCACAGCTAAATATGACGAAAGACAACATGTTTGGAAAAGCAGTGTGGCAGCAGCAAGATACCTTAACGAACTCTATGAATATTTTGGTGACTGGCTGCTCGTAATCGCAGCTTACAATAGTGGCCCTGCTCCTGTTTTAAATGCAATAAAAAAATCTGGAAGCAGAAGTTTCTGGAAGCTTCAATACTTTTTACCAAAAGAAACAAGACTGCATGTAAAAAGATTTATTGCTACTCACTATTATTTTGAAGGTGGTGGAAGTCTTGTAACCCTTGGTAAAGTTGAAACAGAAAAATATTTGAAAAAGCTTGAAGAGTTTAATGCAAAAAATAATACAGATCATGAACAGGATGACACAAACTCCGTTGCTACATTCAGCCAATGGGTAGCA
This sequence comes from Chitinophagaceae bacterium, assembly GCA_036005825.1. GTDB lineage: Bacteria > Bacteroidota > Bacteroidia > Chitinophagales > Chitinophagaceae > VBAS01. The sequence goes on from DASYQG010000293.1 coordinate 4,399, forward strand.
GTTGTCAATCATGAAAATAGTTTACAATTGATCTTAAAAAAATAACAACCAAAATGATTGCTGAAATAATCTCCGTTGCGTTAATGATACCGGTACACAATGCCGAGGCTTTCTCCCTAAACTGGACCTTTAACAGGTTTCAAAATTTGGGTAAGGTTAATTATGGTTAATCAATTTTTACCGATTAAACGTGAAATATTCTAATCCTTTAAGTAAGCAATCATATTTATTTAGCAAAGCTGTAAATGGGTTTTCGAAGCAACTGATAAAATTCATACATTTAATGTCCACAAAATTGGACTAAAATGAGAAGTCTGTTGTTTACGATAATCATTGTTTCATTTCTTTCATTGAAAACAGGAGCTCAATTAAGATTACCGTCGATTATTTCTTCTGGCATGGTGTTGCAGCAAAACGACTCAGCAAACTTATGGGGATGGGGAAATCCTGCCGAGAGAATTTTAGTAACGACAAGTTGGAATGGGAAAACCGATACCGCAACAGTAAACAATAGAGCAAACTGGAAAATAAAAGTAAAGACGCCAGCCGCCGGAGGTCCATACACAATTACATTAAAAGGAAATAATACAATTGTCTTAAATGACATCATGAT
>DASYQG010000294.1:0-8600 GCA_036005825.1 Chitinophagaceae bacterium
GGATACTTAAGCACGAGCAAGGACATTTTGATATTGCGGAGATCTTTGCGAGAAAACTGAATAAGGACGTTGGCGAATATCAATTCAATAAAACTTCATTTCAAAAAGACCTTGATGCTATTTATAAATCTGTTGTTGATGAAAAAGAAAAGTTTCAGCAACAATACGATGATGAAACAGACTACAGCCGTAATAAACCAAAACAGGAAGATTGGTTTAAGAAAATTGAATCTGAATTAAAACTAAATAAGTCCTGGGCGGGCTATTGAGCAGGAACAATAAAAACTATCGGTTGTTCTTTGTAAGCTTTTACATTTCGGCCACATTGGTTCGCTGGTTGCCACTTTCCTTTATAAGTTGAAATTACTTCGACAGCCATTTTAGCTAATCCATATCCGGGATCATTCTTTGCTTTTATCTGGTCGATATTTCCGTGAACATCTACCACAAACTGAACATTTACTTTATAAGTACCGGCTGGGATATCTTTTATAACTGAATCAGGCAATTGAGTTTTCTTTGAAATATGTTCATTCCAGGTTTTCTGATTTGTATTTGCATTTTGTTCAACCTTTTCAAAAATTTTATTTTCGTCCTGAGCATTAAGAACAGTAAAGGGTAATAAAAAAAGAAGAGAGGCAAAAATAAATCCTTTCATGAACAGCGTTTACAAACAGATCCCTACTAAAGGAATTTCCATAAAAAGAAAATGATCAATTCTTCTCTTTTACAAAAACAAGTATTTGTCTTTTGCTTGATTTACGAGGAGCCCCATTGACGATTTGCGGGGCTAATTGGGGAGCATTCGCCATCATTCTTTGATTGATAAGATCAGTCAGCGCTTCACTTTTGGGATCACAAATGATATTCTTTGTGCTTACTACACCATCTACTCCAATTTCATATTCTAATGTTACTGTATATCCACCTTTCTTTATCTTTTTTGTGTTCAACATTTCTGTAGTAATGATCTTGGTGTATTCATCAGTAAACTTTTTCCAGGTCTTATTATTGTCCGAATATTTTAGCTCTGTTTTTTCAGCATTGCCTTGTTTTACTGACGTATCAGCTACTGTTTTACTTAATTGATCCGACTCCATTTTTTTAGAAGTATCTTTTACAATTTTACTACTTGCCACTAATGCCGAATCAGCCTTCAGCTTTCCGCTAAAAAGAGAATCTCTTAAAGATTTTTGAGCAAAGCAACTCGAGCTGATAAATAAAACTGCTAATAAAAATAATCTGTTCATGTTGGTAATAATAAGAGGTACTTGTAAAGGTATTTTATTATCTAACTCTTACAGAACAGCAATTGTTAATTTTTATGCACCATTTAAAATAACCCGTAGATCTGGCTATCTACTTTGCGGATAATTTCTCCAAGATGTTCTTCGTTCTCAGGAAACTTATTTTTATCAATATCAATCACAAGCAATGGACCTTCTCTATAAGCGTCGATCCATTTATTGTAGAATTCATTTAGCCGTTTCAAATAATCAAGCCTGATATTTTCTTCGTATTCTCTTCCCCTTTTTTGAATTTGCCCCACTAAAGTTGGAACAGAAGCTTTGAGATAAATAAGCAGATCTGGTGGTTTCACCATTTGCTTCAGCGTTTGAAAAAACTGAAAGTAATTATCAAAATCCCTTTTACTCATCAACCCCATTTCATGAAGGTTAGGAGCAAAAATGTGGGCGTCTTCATAGATCGTTCTGTCTTGTATAACTGTTTCACTTCCTTTCTGAATATCCACTAACTGCGACAAGCGACTATTCAAAAAATAGATCTGAAGATTAAAGCTCCACCGTGGCATGTCTTCATAAAAATCATACAGGTAAGGGTTATGATCCACATCTTCAAACTGCGGTATCCATTTATAATGCTTACTCAATAACTCTGTTAATGTAGTTTTGCCGGCGCCGATATTACCCGCAATTGCTATATGCTTCGGTTTAGTTTTTGACTTTGCCATTTTCAAATTTAGGTTGGCGATTCGTGGCAGATATAAGACTCAGATAAATGTAATCTAAAATCTGAAACCAGAACTCTGCAATTAAAAATATTTTAAACTCATTGCTTCTCTTACGATCTCCATTGTTGCCTTCGCACTTTTACGAGCCTTGTCGGCCCCTTGTTCCATTACCTGGCGCAGATATTTTTCATCTCCCAATATAGCATTTACTTTTTCTCTTATGGGCGAAATAAACTTCACCATATCCTCTCCTAACTGTTTTTTCATATCGCCATATCGAATCGTGCAGTTATTATAATCCTCATCAAACTTTTTTACTGTTTCTTTTGTGCTTACCAGTTTCATTAATAAAAAAATATTTTCAATGTAGTCAGGCTTGACAGCGTTTGGTTCCGTTGGGCCACTATCTGTTTTAGTCTTCATCACTTTTTTCCTAATAATATCATCATCATCGGCTAGGTAAAGGGTGGCATATTGATTTTCACTTTTACTCATTTTTCCACGCCCGTCGAGGCTGGGTACTTTTATCAATTCCTCACCAAAATTGAAAGCCACAGGTTCAGGAAATACTTCTCCATACCTATGATTAAATCTCTTTACAAAATTCCGGGCCATTTCAAGGTGCTGTTCCTGGTCTTTGCCTACAGGCACATATTTGGCCTTGTGCAAAATAATATCAGCGGTTTGAAGAACAGGATAAGTCAGCAATCCTGCATTTGCATTATCTGGTTGTTGTCTTACTTTGTCTTTAAATGTTGCTGTCTTCTCCAGCTCTCCTTTATATGCCAGCATATTCAAATACAAATAAAGCTCACTGGTTTCATGAATATGACTCTGACAATACAGAGCGACTTTATTAGGGTCAAGACCACAGGCTATGTTTTCTGCCAGGACTCTATGAACATTTTGTTTCAGCTCTTTTGTATCAGGATGTGTAGTGAGTGAATGAAGATCGGCCACCATAAAGAAGCATTCATATTCCTCTTGCATTCGCACATAATTCCTTACTGCCCCAAAATAGTTTCCAAGGTGTAAAAAACCTGTGGGCCTGATGCCACTCATTACTATTTCCTTCTTTTCGCTCATAAGGCGACGAAGATAGGGAGAGTTTGTCGTTTATAGTTTCTCGTTCGTGGACACTTTCTCCTCTAAAAGCCACTCATCAAACAGTCGTAAAATCCTTTAACTATAAACCATAAACCAAAAACGATAAACTATATTTGTCCAATGGAAGTAACGGATGCATTAGTGGATAAATTGGCTCATTTATCGAGATTAGAATTTAATGCTGCTGATAAAGAAGAAATAAAAAATGATCTGCAGCGGATGATAAGCTTTGTAGAAAAATTAGACGAACTTGATCTTGAAGGAACTGAACCATTGCTGCACATGTCTTCCAGTGTAAATGTGTTAAGAGATGATGAAGTACAAGGCTCAGTGACTCGTGAAGAAGCATTGAAAAATGCACCGGCACATGATTATAAATTTTTCAAAGTTCCGAAAGTGATTAAAAAATAATAAGAAGCAGGATATGAACAGCGTAATACATCTCGACAGAATCAGGAAAAGTTATTTTATGGGCAAAATGGAATTGGAAGTGCTGAAAGGTATAGCCCTTGATATTAACAGGAACGAATATGTTGCTTTGATGGGCCCTTCTGGTTCCGGCAAAAGTACTTTGATGAATATCATTGGTTGCCTTGACACACCTACTTCCGGAACTTATATTTTAAATGGACACGATATCAGTCAAACCGTAGACAACCGGCTTGCAGAAATTAGAAATAAAGAGATCGGCTTTGTTTTTCAACAGTTCAATTTATTACCAAGATTAACGGCATTGGATAATGTTGCCTTGCCCTTGGTGTATGCAGGCATGGGTAAAAGACTTCGTACTGAAAAAGCAAAACATGTAATGGACCTGGTAAATCTTAGCGATCGCAGCCATCATAAACCGAATGAATTAAGCGGGGGCCAATGTCAACGTGTGGCTATCGCAAGAGCATTGGTAAATGATCCCTCTATAGTCCTTGCCGATGAACCTACAGGTAACCTGGATACAAAAACCTCTTACGAGATCATGGAAATATTTAACAAGATACACTCGAATGGTAATACAATCGTGCTTGTAACACACGAAGAAGATATTGCCAACCATGCCCATCGTATTGTAAGGCTTCGTGATGGTATCATTGAATCAGATAAAATAAACGAAAAAGTCGGTACATATGCTCAACATTCTTGAGTATTCGTTACTAATATGTCAATGAAGATCTATACAAAGACAGGTGACAAAGGAAAAACCTCGTTGATAGGTGGCACCAAAGTATATAAATCTGATCTGCGGATCGAGACTTATGGCACAGTTGATGAACTAAATTCCTTTGTTGGTTTATGTCTTGATCATTTAAAGTCGCATGACATATCAAATGTTTTAGCAGAAATTCAGGATCGGCTTTTCACCATTGGCTCCGCACTTGCTTGCGATCCTGAAAAGGAAACAAAACTTAAAATACCTGATCTGCATGAAGCGGATGTTGAGTTGCTGGAAAAAGAAATTGATAAAATGAATGAAGTGTTGCCGGTAATGAAATCATTTATTCTTCCGGGCGGGCATGTAGCTGTATCAACACTTCATGTTGCAAGATGCGTTTGCCGTCGTGCTGAACGTTGTTGCGTAAGAATGCAAAAAAAAGAAATGGAAGTTGAATCTCTTATCATTAAATATCTCAACCGGCTTAGCGATTATCTTTTTGTATTAGCAAGATTTGGTGCACATGAATTAGGATCACAAGAAATTCCCTGGAAACCGAGAGTATAATTTGTAAGTATGCCATTGCACATTGGCACATTAAACAATCAGTCCATCCCTCATATGCAATACCTTATCACTTAATTGTGAGAGCTCTTCATTGTGAGTTACAATGAGAAAAGTTTGATTGAATTGTTTTCGCAGATCAAAAAACAATTGATGAAGGTCCTGCGCATTGGCACTATCAAGATTCCCGGTAGGCTCGTCTGCAAATACTATATCAGGATTATTTATCAATGCTCTTGCTACAGCCACTCTTTGTTGTTCACCACCTGAAAGCTGATTAGGTTTGTTTTCATTTCTATCAATAAGTCCTAATATCCTCAACAGTTCCTCAGCCTTAGCTTTAACCTCGTTCTTGCCTCTGCCTGCTAACCAACCCGGAATACACACATTTTCCAATGCTGTAAACTCAGGCAATAAATGGTGAAACTGGAATACAAAACCTATATGCTTATTCCGAAAAGCAGCCAGTTTATTCCCTGAAAGCAAGCTGAGAGCTGTATTGTTGATAACTATTTCTCCCATATCGGCTTTATCTAATGACCCGAGAATATGCAGCAAAGTGCTTTTACCACAGCCTGAAGGCCCTACAATGGCCACCACCTCTCCCTTATTAATTTCAAGGTTCACTCCCCTGAGAACTTCCAGAGAGCCATAACGTTTATAAATATTTTTACCAGTGAGCATGCAGCCTTTATGGAATTTAGGTAATCAAATAATCTGTAAAACCTGGGCCCTAAAAATAAGTGGTTCAAATGAGGCTTCGAAATTTAAGAACCCATTTATACCGGTTATGAAACCCTGGATTTGGAAAATTCGTTATTAAAGCTACATTTGCGAAAAATTTGAGGGGCCGGGGCAGCGTTGTAAATAGTAAAACCCGATACCTTAAAATCATAAAACCTAAGAAATGTTCTGGACCTTAGAATTAGCATCATATCTCGAAGAAGCGCCATGGCCGGCCACTAAAGACGAACTTATCGATTATTCAATCCGTAGCGGAGCCCCTATTGAAGTGGTAGAAAACCTGCAGGAACTGGAAGATGAAGGCGGCGAAGTTTATGAAAGCATCGAAGACATCTGGCCCGATTACCCAAGCCAGGAAGATTTTATGTTCAATGAGGATGAATATTAGAAAGAAGCTGCGAGCTTTGAGCAAAAAATACTGAAGTCCCGGATTACCGGGACTTTTTAATTTATGTGCTACGCTGAATTGCTACTATTAAGCTTCGGTTGTTTCCAATTTGCTGCTTCGCCACGCAAATTGCTCACTTGTACGTTCGGTACATTATTCACCAATTCTAAATTGTCACTGAGCGGTGCGGTGCGAAGGTTAGCGATTATTCGGTAACACCTAATTTTTGCATCACCTCATTGCTTACACCAGTTGTTGAATATCCACCATCATGAAACAGATTCTGCATTGTCACCATCCGGGTAAGATCAGAAAAAAGAGTGATGCAATAATTAGCGCAATCTTCTGCAGTAGCATTACCAAGTGGTGCAATTGAATTTGCATAATCAAAGAAATCTCCAAAACCTTTTATACCTATGCCAGCCGTTGTTTTAGTTGGTGATTGAGAAACGGTATTGATCCGAACCTTCTTTTCCACTCCATAATGGTAACCGAAACTGCGGGCAATGGATTCAAGCATTGCTTTGATATCTGCCATATCAGTATAGAAAGGATATGTTCTTTGTGCCGCCATATAAGTCAAGGCAACCACACTCCCCCATTCATTTATCGCATCTAATTTTCTTGCCACCGCCAGCATTTTATGAAAAGACATTGCTGATACATCAATGCCTTTCATGAAGTAATCGTAATTAGATTCTGTGTAAGGAATTTTTTTCCGGATGTTAACGCTCATACCAATTGAGTGCAGAACAAAGTCGATCTTTCCACCAAGCACTTCTTGCGATTTGGTAAAAAGATTTGTGAGCTCATCAACATTCGTCGCATCGGCAGGAATTATCTCAGATTTTGTTTTCTCTGCCAGCTTATTTATCTCTCCCATCCTCATAGCGATTGGTGCATTAGTTAATACAAAAGTTGCACCTTCCTCATATGCTTTTTCTGCTACTTTCCATGCAATGGAATTTGCATCCAGCGCACCAGTAATGATCCCTCTTTTTCCTTTTAAAAGATTATATGCCATAGCAATTTGTTTTGTGGCGGTAAATGTAAGAAGTTATTTAATTAGCTCGGCGGGGTAAAGTTTTCCAATAACAAATACCATAAAAAATGATACAACAAAAACAGCGATCAATACAGTTAAGAAATAAAAAAGCAATCTTCCCAATGATTGTTTTGGTTTAATTATTTTCTGCAGCCAACTATTCAGAAAATAACCAACGATCATAAAGGCAACGATCAATAAAAGGACAGTTGCAGATTTCATTTATATAAAATAATTTCAAAGCAAAGAACACTAAGCCCCTTTTCCCGAAGGGATGCCCTTGGCAAGGGGGTTTGGGGGTTAATTCCCTACCATCTCTCTTGCATTCTCCATCGCTGCTGCTGTTGGCTTTTCTCCGCTGAGCATTTTGGCAATAGCTGTTACCCTTTCATCTTTGTTCAGCAAACGGATATTTGTTTTCACTTCATCTTTTACGATCTCTTTATACACGAAGAAATGAGCATTTGCTTTACCGGCAATCTGTGGTTGATGTGTAATGCAAATAACCTGGCGATTACCTGCAAGCTCTTTCATGATAATCCCGACCTGTCTTGCAGCTTCACCGGAAATGCCTGTATCAATCTCATCAAATATCAATGTAGGCATATCCAGCTTTTGTGCCACTAAAGATTTGATACAAAGCATTAACCTGCTCAACTCACCACCGCTTGCAACTTTTCTTACCGGCAAAAATTGTTTGCTGCGATTGGCATCAAATAAAAACTCAATGCTATTTTTCCCATATGAATTCAATTCCTCTTCATCTTTTATCTCAACCTTGATCTTTGCATTTGGCATTCCTACCTGCGCAAGCAATTTGTTTACTTTTTCTTCAAGTGGCTTGACCTGTTTTTTTCTTTCCTCTGAAATTTCATTTGCCAATTCTAATGCTTTCTTATAGGTTATTGACAATTGCTTTTCTTTTTGCTGAATATTATCGTCTATATTCAAAACTGCCTGTAATTTTTCCTGAAGTTGGCTTTGAATTACTAACAATTCATTGGTGGTTTTTACTCCATGTTTCTTCATCAACTTATACCCCAACGAAAGCCGATCGTTTAATTGTTCAATTTTTTCGGGACTGAAATTAATATGATCACTGATACTATTTAGATCGCCGGCAATATCCTGTAATTCCAATTGCGCAGATTGTAATCTTTTTATCAGTTCGGGAAGTTGCGGATGAAATGAAGAGTAAACCTGTAATTGATTTGATAAAACTTTCAATTGGTTTACAACCGGGCTTTCACTTTCTTTTAATTCAAAATAAACTTTTGATAAAGCACTTTTAATTCCTTCAGAATTATTCAGCATTTTAAGTTCAACATCTGTTTCCTCCAATTCATTTTCACGAAAGCTTGCTTCTTCAAGCTCAGTAAACTGGAAACGATTATAATCAGCTTCCTTATCGAATTGCCGTTTTTTATCTTTCAACTCATCAAGTTCATGTTGAATTCGTTTCAATTCATTATAAGCAACTCTGTATTCTCCGATAATATTTTTATTCCCTGCCAGGGCGTCAACTACTTCCCGCTGAAAATCATTTTCACCCAACTGTAATGCATCAAATTGCTGGTGAAGATCTACAAGCAGGCTGCTTAATTCCCTTAATTGTTCAAGGTTGACTGGTGTA
>DASYQG010000295.1:0-2263 GCA_036005825.1 Chitinophagaceae bacterium
CGTGCCGAAGTGATCAATACATTAAAAGTGGCAACGAATAGTAACTGTAAATTTTTATACGTTTCTCCGGAAAGACTTGAAACAAATTTGTTTAAAGAATACTTACCGGGCATGAACATCAATCTCGTTGCGGTAGATGAAGCGCATTGCATTTCACAATGGGGTTATGATTTTCGTCCGCCTTATTTGCGCATTGCTGCATTAAGAGAAGAATTAAAAGATGTACCTGTATTAGCATTAACTGCCTCTGCCACAAAAGAAGTGCAGGATGATATCTGCGAGAAACTTCAGTTCAAAGAAAAAAATATTTTTCGCCAATCCTTTGAAAGAAAAAATTTATCATACAGTGTCTTCAAAGTTGATTCCAAGATCAATAAAGTAATTGAAATATTAACTAAAGTTCAGGGCAGTGCTATTGTGTATTGCAAAAGTCGTAAGCGAACAAAAGAAATAGCTGAATTATTGCAACTGCAAAATATTGTCGCTGATTTTTATCATGCAGGCTTGCCACAAGAAGAACGAAACAAACGACAGGAAGATTGGATAAAAAACAAAACAAGAGTTATCGTCTGTACCAATGCATTTGGAATGGGAATTGATAAACCTGACGTCCGTTCAGTAATTCATGCCGATGTGCCCGATTGTTTGGAGAATTATTACCAGGAAGCCGGACGTGCAGGAAGAGACGGTGAAAAGTCATTTGCTGTTTTACTTTATGATGACAATGACATTACAGAATTAGAAGGATTAGCTGCGATTCGTTATCCATCACTGGATGATATAAAAAATGTTTACCAGTCAGTCGCAAATTATTTACAAATACCTGCCGGCTCAGGCGAGGGAAATTATTTTGATTTTGATATCAATGATTTTGTAAAAAAATTCAAATTAAATACTCACACTGCCATTTACTCACTGAAAGCATTGGAACAGGACAACTGGCTTGCATTGAATGAGCAGGTTTTTCTTCCTTCGAAAGTAAAGTTCACTACAAGTAAAGAGTCATTGTATGAATTTGAAAAGGCACATCCGGAACTTGAGCCAGCCATCAAAGCCCTGCTTCGTGGTTATGAAGGGATCTTTGACTTTCCCACTTCAATTTCTGAAATAGTCCTGATACGTCTTTTAAAAAAAGAGGTAGGAGAAATAAAAAAAGATCTTACACAATTACATCTGTATGGTATTATCCACTATGAACCACAGAAAGATTCACCACAACTTTATTTTCCACGTAATCGTGTAAAAGTGGAAGATCTTTCTGTAAATATGGATCTGTATCATAGACGAAAAGAAAAATTTGTAGCAAGGGTAAAAAATATAATTCAATATGTATGTGAGTTAGTGACCTGCCGCAGTAAAATGATCGGGACTTATTTTGGCGATAATAAATTACATAATTGCAAAGTATGCGATAATTGCCTGCGCCAAAAGAAAGTTCATATCGACGAAAAAGAATTTGAAAAGATCAGTAATCGAATTCAAACTGTGCTAGCACCACAGCCACTACCTTCAAAAGAATTAATGGATCAGTTAGGCGCTATTAAAAAAGAAAAAGCATGGAGAGTGATCGAATTCTTGCAGGCTGAAAATAAATTGGAAGTGGATAATGCTGGTTGGGTAAGATTAAAATAAAAAATTACCAGCCTGTAACCAATAAGTTTTGAGCAGCTTTTAAACTACACCGCTGGTATTTGGAGTAAGCAGCCGCAGCAGCATTTCTTGTTTGAGTTGCATCGCCGGTATCGATCCATTTATTTAATGCATCATGAAGTATGTAGGCTTCTGGCGCCATTAGCCCGGTTGACCAGAGCAAAGGTTCAGCCCCCGTATTTTTTAAATGCGATGAAAAATATTTTTTGCTTATACATGCCAGCATTATTGCTTTGCGGTCTTCATCATTTTGTTCCTCAAATTCATTTGATAATGAAAAATCCATCAACCCATCATGCCCGACATATGCAATGATGTCTGATGCACCACCAAAAGGAATTTCCTTACCATCATTGGATATCGTTGTTGTGCCTTTACCTGAGCATGCCAATAAGAAATCGATGGTGGTTTGTTTAATATATTGTCCATCATATGCATCAGCCAGCAGGTAAATATTTTTTGTTTTATGTTTAAATAATATTCGTTCGAGAATATTTTCTGCAGGGCTCTTTTTTACTTCTATAATTTTCCAGTCACTGCTTTTGTTAAAAAAAGTTTTTACCCCAAAAGCAGCACCCCAATAAAGATTAGTAGCTGCATCTTGTCCGTTTCC
>DASYQG010000296.1:0-1550 GCA_036005825.1 Chitinophagaceae bacterium
TAAAGTTTTTACAGAAGTAGCTCAACTGTTTCCTTTTGAATATATACATGTAGGAGGGGATGAATGTGCAAAAAACTTTTGGGAAAAAAACCCGCAGATCCTGGACTTAATGAAAAAGGAGAATTTAAAAACATTGGATGAGGTGCAAAGTTATTTTGAGAAAAGAGTGGAGAAGATCGTTGAATCGAAAGGCAAAAAGGTTATTGGATGGGATGAAATATTAGAAGGTGGCCTGGCGCCAAATGCAGCGGTAATGAGCTGGCGTGGAATGAAAGGCGGTATTGAAGCTGCCAAGATGGGACATGAAGTAGTAATGAGCCCTACTACATTTGCATATCTTGATTATATGCAGAGCGATGTGATGACGGAGCCACCTGTATATGCATCATTGCGTTTAAGTAAATCATACGAGTTTGAACCCATACCTGATGGTGTAAATGCAAAATATATAAAAGGCGGACAGGCAAATTTATGGACAGAGCAGGTTTATACTATGCGACAAGCCGAATACATGACATGGCCAAGAGCTTTTGCAATCGCAGAAACAGTTTGGTCGCCAAAAGAAAAAAAGAACTGGAATACTTTTGTTCCCAAAGTAGAAGAGCATTTCAAACGTTTTGATTTTGCAAAAACAAAATATGCTCCTGCCATGTATGATCCGGACTTTAAGTTCAAAAAGAATGATAAGAATGAGATCACTGTTGAAATGAAGATGGAAGTCCAGGATCTTGCCATTCATTATTCATTTGATAATTCTATTCCTGATAATTTTTATCCTCATTATTCAGCCCCGATAGTGGTGCCAAAAGATGCTTCGACAATGAAAGTGATCACTTACCGCGGCGATAAACAAATGGGAAGATTGATCGTTTTTCCAATTGCTGAAATGAAGAAGAGGGCAGGAGTAAAAGAAAAGATTTAAATGAGGTTAAGACCTCAAGCCCTGATTTAAATACGCTATAGGATTTAAATAAAACATTTTTCTTTTTCCCTGTACACCTTTATCTATTCTCCATGGATATGGAATTATTGTTTTAATTGTATAATGAAGATGCGAAGGCTTTCCAATTGCATTTCCGGTATTGCCGACAGTTCCAATAACAGTTCTTGAAGACACAATCGAAAACCTGTTTGTTTTTATTTCATCAAGATGAGCATAATAGTGTATTCGCCATTTTGGGCCAAGAATAAAAACTACGTTGCCGCCTCTTGGCGTTTTGCCTTTATATAAAACAATTCCTGCTGTTGCCGGGTGAACATCAGTGCCTTTTTTTGCAAAGATGTCAACGCCTTTATGTGTTACCGATTTGCCCCAGGGATAGGCCCAAAAAGAATTCTGCGAATAACTTTTTCTTGTCGCTCCTTCCACTGGCATTATAATTTTCTGGGGAATGATAAAGCCTATGATAAGTAAAACAAATGACCCGGCGAATATTTTCGTAGCTATACTCAGTATTCGTTGACGGGTCATAAGATTTGATCGAGAATTAAGCTCCCTGGTTAACTGGCTTTCAAATTTTATTATAGAAGATCTTCCTCTTTGAATTGGT
>DASYQG010000297.1:0-4681 GCA_036005825.1 Chitinophagaceae bacterium
GCCACATAAGCATAAGCTCTCGATGCATAAGGGGGATTAGCAAATGGAAATTGCGGATAAGCTAATGGATTGTTTGCGTTTGGTACAGGATAAGTTCCGTCTGGATTTTGATAAGGAGGTAAATTATGTTTTGCCACTAGTAGTCTTAAAATTTCATTCCAACGAAGAACAGCACCGGCGCTCCAATAACTTACAATTGCCTTTTCATCTTTGGTAAGATCAGCCTGCCATGTTTTGATCTCATTTATTTGGGCGATATAATCCGGTGTAGTAACTGCAATAGGAGCAGCAACCGGAAATTCAGTTGGCGCTGTCAATAATACAGGTTTCCAGGTACCCGCATTTATATCCAAAGAAGCCGGCTGCAAAGCCTGGAATTCCATGTTCGTTTCTGTAAGATCCTTTGAACAGGAATTGATAATTAGAGGAATTGAGAAAAGAAGTAGTATATATAACTTTTTCATGTTTATCATTTTTTTGATTTATCAGAATCACTTTTCTTTTTCTTGGTAAAATCGATGACATAAAATATCCCGATATTGAAACCTGTTGCTTGTCCCACATTTCTTCCACCAATTGTTGTCATCACATTTCCTGTAACGGAAAGCTGCGGAAGAAAAGGCATATCATATTTAAAATTGAAACCGATCCTTGACATATCCATTTCATTACTCGGAAAAGGCATATTGTTTCTTGTAATATCAAAACCGCCAAGTGTGTTCCAATGATCGAATACTGCTTCGGCGATCAATCCTTTATCACGATAACCAGCTCTTACGTTAAATGATGCTGCATCGGGCATTTTCACTTCATTTGTATAATGCATTTCGGTCGTATAGTAGGATGTACGGTCTAATTCAATATTACTTCTTCTTATATAGGTTCCGGATATGGTACCAAACCATGAACCTCTCTGATAATCTGCCATACCACGAAGCGAAAGATTCTTGCTTTCGAGACCGATCGACATTGGTAAAAAATCTGCAGTGTAGTCTGATATAGGAAAAGAATAACCTCCAATAGCAATTAGTGATAAACGCCCTGAAGCTATCTTTTTACTGAATGGTTTCCATTTTACCCATAACGAAAGATCCTGTACTCCTTCCTGTCCGTTTAATTGCCCGGCAGAAGCTTTTGTTTTTACATAAGGCAAACCAAATAATACATTTAGTTTATTGGTGATACCATAATTTCCCATCACACTATACATTTGAGTTGAAACAGTTCCGAGATTTAAATTTTCTCTTTTTAATGTCCCCTCCCAATAATTTTTCCAACTGCTGTATCCGAACATAGGCCCAATACAAAATCCATTTTTTTCCATCATGATGCCGTCAATATCTGTTTGTGACAGGCCCGTGATAGAAATAGTCAATACTGCACATAGCGCTGCAAGTAATTTCTTCATTATAATTAAGTTTAAAAATAAAAGGGAAATCTTCTGTAGTTTATTACAGAAGATTGGCCCAGCAATATTTTAGTTAGTTAGATCAAGAGGTCAGAGATGAATTGTAATTCCTAGATTAATTAAGTAATCTGCAAAAGCAGCATCGCCTTGCTTGTGTGTACCTGTATCAACAGATTGACGCTTATCTGCATTACTTTGTGTACGATTTCTTACTAATGCAACAGGAACAAACAAGTTGATGCTTGTTCTTTTTGCCATATAAGTAACTCCCGGTTCTGCAGAAATGATATACCCAGGTCTTCTGAATCCGCGGTCGCCACCGATAAGATCACTTGAAGGAAGTCCTTCAATACGGAAGCCACCTGAGAAACTTAATTTTTGAGCCATATAAGTAAGACCAGCACGGGTCATGAATAGATCGGGAACGCTCATTACATCGGTATTATATTTTTTTGCCGAAGCAGAAGCTGTACCACCCCGGGTTGTAGAAGTGCCGTTTACTTCACGTGGATTTGACAGATAGAAAAAACTACCATATGCACCTATCTTATGGCTGAAATTATAAAAACCATTTAACTCAAGTGTTATACCTGTACCACCATCTCCAGGTTGTATTGATTGGTCGACAGGACCAAGAACACTTGAATCAGGTTTCTTATAAAAATAATCCATGTAATTATAACTACCGGTTGGCAATTTTAATCCAAGACCCACTTGAAGATTTCCTTTGTGCGAAGTCTTTGGATCAAACATCCAGCGATAAGCCGCAAAACGCATATCGCCAATACCAAAAGAATTTGTAGTGTGTCTTGTTTTTCCATCATGCTCGTACAAAGAAGAACGGGTAAAAGCCAGTACGGGTACTGTCAACCCCATTAACCATCGGCCATTAATAACACGGGTAATAGTGAAGTCTGTTTCATAAGAATGATTAATAACATTGCTACCTTCTTCCTCTCTTTGCTTCTGTTCTTCTTTCCCTACAAAATGTTTGTATGATTTGAAGTAGCGGTTGTTTATGTCCAGGTACCAACTGCCACCTTCCGAAGGCCTGTTGCATATACCCCCGATACCTTTGATAGCAACACATCCTTGTGCATTGATTTGCTGATATGTTGCGGCAACTAAAATTGCGATGATCAAATAAATGCGTTTCATAATTAAGCAGTTTTCGTTTTAATTAATTTTTTTTTTAAGTTTCAATCGTGATACAACAAACTCTCCCAATTTTTTTCCAGCTATAGCGCCGTTCTCATTATCAAAGCGGTAATGAATACCACCATATAATCGGGACATTGCAGCCTCCTGTGCAGCTCCACGGAAAGATTTTATTTCGCGACTCTTGATACCAAACTCAAGCAATGATGTATCGGTAAATGATAAATTATCACCAAACCAATGTGTCATCACTTCAGCGGCGGCTGCGCTATTAGTAGCATGACCACTTGTATAAGATGGAAATGGCGGGGTTTGAATATATGGATGCCAGTTTTCATCTATTTTATTTATTTCTGTTTCAGGGCGAACATAATTACTCCTGAATTTTTCATCCCAGCAACTAATGAATGCATCAAACAGTGCAATAGCTGTTTCAGCATAAGCGGCTACAGTTGTTTTGAAATCGGCATGAGCGGCTTTTGCACCAATACCAACTATATTCATCCAATGACCCGGCGGTGAAAACTTTTTGGTAACAAACATCACATGTCCCGATACATTCATTTGAAATGGATTGTCATTCCAGAAATCAGCAATATGTTTTTGTTCTTCGGTAAGATTTTCACCAATTGTTTTTACTTCCATCATTGCTTTACAGTAATCGCTGTTTTTATTTTTGGGATCACATACGGGCGGAGGTGCAGGTCTGAACTGTGAAGCTGAATCCATTATCATGGTTCTTATTTCCCGCCAATGAGGTTCCACTGCTGTGCCATACATCGGGGGCGTGGGTATCCAACGACCAGTAACATCATACAATACGGTATATCTTTCTGCCGTTCTTGTCTGCGCATAATTATCTTTTTTACTCCAGCGCATAATTGCAGCTACCACGCTGTCGGAAAAATCCATTGTATTTTTTAAAACAGCAGGAGGCATATTGATGCTATCCGCCATTTTTTTCAGATCATCATAATAACCCATCATGCTTCCTTCAGGGAAAGTAACGGCATTGCCAACTTTAGTAAAGGCAAATAATGCAGCTAAAGTGAAGTCAATGTCCTTTCCTTTTTCAGGTTTGGGCATGGCTGGCATGTGTTTGATCTGCCCGGCAAGTGAAATATAATTATCATCACCGGCAGCGATACATTCAAATGCGGCGATACTTGCATAAACATAATTGCGTGTGGCGATCATTGGAGGGAAATTATTTTCTAACACTACATCATTCAACTTCTTTACAGTTTTACAATAAAGAACCTGGTTGTCAAAAAATTTCAGATCCGTTTGTACACCTTTCTCAGTGCAGCTTACTGCTGCCAGTAATAACACGGGCACTAAAAACCTTAATGATTTCATTTAAAATTAAAATATGTGAGAAAAATATTTTCTATGGGTAACTCTAATCCAGGTAAAACCGATCAGGCTTCGGGAGGTTGCGCATCTGTAAGGGGGATAAACAGATCTTTTGCATCAGCATTTCGACTAACAAAGGATAAGGAGCTAATGGAAAAATTATTTATATCAAATGTTGTTTCATTTACCCTGAACTCAGTTGTAAGTAATTTTATTAAACCACTTTTTTGCTGTGAACCTTGTTCATTTCCGGGAATATCATTCACAGCTTTGGTAAATTCATTCTTTACCTTAACAAGGCTTGTTTTTTCTTTATTTGGAAGACAAAGGAGATATAAAGTATTGCCGCTTACTTTTCTTTTTACATAGCGATAGTGGTCCCCGTTCCAATCGGTTTCACCATACACATTTTCATAATCCTTATCAGAATAATAGGGCATGTTAAGAGGGATGCGGATCTCAACTAATTGGTCATCGCTATATTTTCCGGAAGCAATTTTTTGTTCAAGATTTGAAGTTGCTTTCTTTTCAATGGCAGTAAACAGCCATCTATAACCCGCAAGGTTAAAAATCATGAGAGCAAGCAGTAATATAGCAGAAATTTTTTTCAAGTTGTTAAAGTTACAAATCCTCTTTATTTAATCGTGAATGTTTTTTTCTGTGTGCCAACACCTGTTAGTGTAAGACTTTTCCATTGTTTTGGCAATGAAGTTTTTAATTGAACGATCCCGGTTGACGTAATATCCAATCCACCAAAAC
>DASYQG010000298.1:0-2223 GCA_036005825.1 Chitinophagaceae bacterium
TGCCCGTGCCTTTGCATTAAAGGCGCAGGACAGGGCAATTCGTGCTGAAGAAAATTTTCGTCATTTTATTTTAACAGGTAAACCATTGGATGATCGTTTACGAATGTCGCAGATCATTGCCTTGCGTTTTGCTCCGGATGACGAATTTCCATCTTTAGCAAAAAAAGCTGTTGAAGAAAAATTAAGAGCTAAAGAAATAAAAGCTGCAATTCAAAAATGGAAAGCAGATCATAACAGGGTTTAAAAATAAATAAACGGGTTCTTGATCAGGAATGGAGCTAGGAAAAAGCCGATCCAGGTAAGAAGTATCAAGAATTTGCCTGTTAGTGAAAGATCCTGTATAAGACTTCTTTGCAAAAGCCCTTGTATAGTGGTTATTATTTGATCTTCTTTTGATGATATTTCATAAGGTGGCGATGGATTTACATCTTTGAACTGCGGGTAATGTTTTATCACAGCATTTCGTATTCTCCAGTATTCTTCTCCAGTTAGTTCTTCATAACTTTTCATCAGGTCAATGCCCTCGGCCTCAACCTTTTTTTCAATTCGTTCATGTTGCAGATCTCCGATCATCTTACTTATCATCATGAATGGAAATAATAATAGGAATATATATCCTGAACTTATTGCAACCCAACTCATCAATCCAACAGACAGGATCACAAAAATTTTTCCAAGTATATTATAATCGTCAAGAAATAAACGATGTAAAAGCTGGCCACCATCAAGCGGATAAACTGGCAATAGATTCAAAACATTCAGGAAAATTAATATCCAGGCTACATTCGTAAGAAAACTTATGTCAAGTTGTATAGATAAAAAATGTAGGATCAATCCAAGAAAAATCCCCGGAACCGGACCCGCAAGTAAGATTATAGCTGATTGCTTTTGTGAGACAACCTGCTTTTTCCCGGAAACATAGGCGCCCAGCAAAGGGATAAAAAACATACCGAGCTCCTGGTATTTATAAATTTTCATTGCTATAAAATGACCAAGCTCATGAAATATTACTACGCCAGTTAATACAATCACTAGTGCGATGGCAGAATTGGAATCGCCAGTATATCTTCTGAAAAAAATAAAACCAATAACAAGGAAGAAGCCGAGACTTCCAAACGATTTAAGCCAGACATATCGGCTCCTTTTAGGTTCTTCTAACTCCGGTTTCGGAATTTCTGCAGGTATTTCACCAGGTATAGGAATTGGTTGATCCATTTATATACTTATTGAAAATAACGTTCTATTGTTTTCTTTAGTGCTTCAGGCATGGCCGTTCTTTTCATTCCTTCTTTTTCCATAAAATATAAAATGATCTTGCCAACACAAAGCAATTCCTCTTTTTCATTATACACTTCATGATGAAACTCAATTTTATGATGTAAAGGAAGCTCTTTTAAAAAAGTTTTGATCGTAAGCAAGTCGTCATACAAAGCCGGGCGAAGATACCTTACATGCACGTCCACTACCGGCATTATCACACCCATTTTTTCCATATCTGCGTAAGTAAATCCTAAATGGCGTATTGATTCAGCTCTTGCCACTTCAAAATAGGGGAAAAAATTGCTGTGATACACTATTCCCATCTGGTCAGTCTCGGCATATCGTACTCTTATTTTTGTTTCTGAGGTAAACATATTAAAGGTTGCTTTCTATTTTCTCGCTGCCAATCTCATAGGATGGTTCTTCTTTCCCAAAGAATGAAGCAATATTTTTAGAGGTGATCAATAATGCGACACTTATGATAAAACCGATCAACGAGTTCCAAAATTTGATTTTACCTTCCCGCCATTCAGCTGGCTCAAAATCCTCCCCATAATGATTGATGTGTATGAATTTACTTACTATATTTTGGATGATGTCAGGGATCGTTTGCAAAAAAGTACTTAAACAAACAGCAATAATGATCACATGAAGCACGGCAACTTTATTAAGTTTGAGTTCTAAAGATTCTTCTTTATCACGGCAAATAAATCTTGCTAATGGTTTAATATTTCGTGCTAAAAGAAAAAAAGTGATCGTATAAAATGCAAAATACAGGGCGGTCGGTAAAATTGCCATCATGATGTTACCACCGATTCCAGTGCCAAACCCAAATAGCAAGCTTGTAATTAATGTAAGCAGCGACGTGACCATTTTATATCCCATGATCAGCGCTGTAGCAATTACTCCTAATTCGACAAGTTGTAATTTTTTCATAAATGATTATGCCGGTCTGTGATGCGT
>DASYQG010000299.1:0-8809 GCA_036005825.1 Chitinophagaceae bacterium
TTTAAAGCCCTCCGCAAGAGGCGAATATGAAATAACAGATGTAAATAAAATTTACCTTGAAAAAAACGAGTTGAAGGTAGCCATCATGGATCGTGGTACAGCATGGCTTGATACCGGTACTTTTGATTCACTCAGTGATGCCAGCGAATTTGTGAGAGTAATTGAAAAAAGACAAGGAAATAAAATAGGCTGCATTGAAGAAGTGGCTTTTCGAATGGGATTTATTTCAAAGGAAAAATTAGCTGAAATTGCAGGACCTCTCAAAAAAAGCGGTTACGGAAATTACCTGTTGGGGCTGGTTGAAAAAAAATAATAGACATGACCAATAGTAGTACAAAGATCCTGGTAACAGGAGGAGCTGGATTTATCGGAAGTTCATTAGCTGAATATTTGTTGAATAAAACAGAAGCACAAGTAGTGGTAGTTGATAATTATTTAACAGGAAGACAGCAGAACCTCCCGGCATCCGATCGGTTTAGGTTTATAAAAGCTGATGCGAATGATTTTAATGATATCTCTTCCATTTTTCAAACCTTCGGGTTTGATTATGTCTTTCATTATGCTGCAGTAGTAGGAGTAAAGCGTACTCTTGAAAATCCAGTAATGGTGCTTGATGATCTTGTTGGCATCAGGAATGTACTTAAACTTTGTAAGAACACAGGAGTAAAAAGGGTTTTCTATGCATCCTCTTCAGAAGTATACGGCGAGCCAGTGCATTTACCGCAGCATGAGCATAATACTCCTTTGAATTCACGTTTACCATATGCCGTAGTAAAAAATGCAGGAGAGTCTTTCTGCCGTTCTTATTACCAGGAGTATGGTTTGGAATATACCATCTTCAGGTTCTTCAATACTTATGGTCCGAAGCAAAGCCACGATTTTGTTGTATCAAGATTTATAAATGCAGCACTGGAACATAAACCAATGACCATTTATGGTGATGGTCAGCAAACAAGGACTTTCTGTTATATCGATGATCACCTTGAAGCGACCGTAAGTTGTTTAACAAATAATATGTATATCGATGACATAGTGAATATTGGGAATGATCACGAGATCTCTATATTAGAATTAGCAAGAACAATTAAAAAGATCACTGACTCAAGATCGGAGATCGTTCATTTGCCTGCATTGCCCGAAGGAGATATGACAAGACGCCAACCGGATATAAAAAAAATGGAATGCCTTTTGAATCGTCCTTTTACTTCTTTGGAAGAAGGGTTAAAAAAAATAATTGACGAAAGAAAAAAGTAAAATGAGTAAAACTGCATTAATTACCGGCGTAACTGGTCAGGATGGAGCTTACCTGTCATCATTATTATTGAAAAAGGGATACATAGTTCATGGAATAAAAAGAAGAGCCTCTCTTTTCAATACGGATCGTATCGATCATCTTTACCAGGACCCGCATGTTTCAAGCCGCAATTTTATATTGCATTATGGCGATCTTACTGATAGTACAAACCTGATCCGCATTATACAGGAAGCCCAACCAGACGAAATTTATAATCTCGGTGCGATGAGTCATGTGAAAGTGAGTTTTGATACACCGGAATACACGGCAAATGCTGATGGCATTGGCACACTTCGCATTTTGGAAGCCATTCGCTTGCTAGGTCTTATAAAGAAAACAAAAATGTACCAGGCATCAACTTCTGAATTGTATGGATTGGTGCAGGAGATACCCCAGTCCGAAAAAACTCCTTTTTATCCACGTTCACCTTATGGTGTTGCTAAATTATATGCCTACTGGATGACAGTTAATTATCGTGAAGCATATAATATGTTTGCCTGCAATGGAATTTTATTTAATCATGAAAGTCCCTTGCGTGGAGAAACTTTTGTTACAAGAAAGATCACAAGAGCCGCTGCACAGATCGCATTGGGAATGATCAAAACATTGTATGTCGGAAATCTTGATGCAAGCCGCGATTGGGGACATGCAAAAGATTATGTGGAAGCAATGTATTTAATGTTGCAGCAGGATGAAGCGGAAGATTTTGTGATAGCAACTGGTATCACAACAACAGTTCGTGACTTTATTCGAATAGCCTTTGAAGAACTTGGTGCAGAGCTTGAATTCAAAGGCAAAGGAAAAGATGAAAAAGGGTTTATTAAGTCATGTGACGATAATTTTAGTTTAAAGCCGGGACAGGAAGTTGTCGCAGTAGATACGAATTATTTTCGCCCCACCGAAGTTGATCTGCTTATTGGCGACGCCACAAAAGCAAAACAAAAACTTGGTTGGCAACCAAAATATACTTTGAAGGAAATGGTAAAAGAAATGGTGGCTTATGATCTTGAGCTTTTTCGTAAGCATAAAACATTACTGGAAGCAGGTTTTCATGTTTTACCTCAGTATGAATAACAGGTCATTCTGCAAATCAGGGAACAAATAGTTCATGGGTTCAATTATAAATCAATAGAGTTACAATAGTCTGACCCTCCTTGCTGTTTGGAAGGAGGTAGGGAGGAGAGGCCAATGGATAAAAAAGACAAAATATATATCGCGGGTCATCGGGGCATGGTTGGCAGCGCTATTCACAGGAGATTAAAAAATGAAGGGTTTGAAAATTTTGTATTCAGAACCTCCGATGAACTCGATCTGAGAGATCAAAAAGCGGTTGCTGATTTTTTTACCAAAGAAAAACCTGGTTATGTTTTTTTAGCCGCTGCAAAGGTGGGTGGCATTCTTGCCAACAATACTTATCGTGCAGAATTCTTGTATGATAACCTGATGATCCAATCAAATGTAATAGAGAATTCATACAGGCAAGGTGCAAAAAAATTATTATTTCTCGGTTCATCATGTATTTACCCAAAACTGGCCTCTCAACCTTTGAAGGAAGAATACTTGCTAACCGGTTTGTTAGAACAAACAAATGAGCCTTATGCTATCGCAAAAATAGCGGGTATCAAAATGTGCGATGCCTATCGCAGCCAATATGGTTGCAATTTTATTTCAGTGATGCCGACAAATCTTTATGGTCCGAATGATAATTATGATCTGAATACCTCGCATGTTTTGCCTGCATTGATCAGGAAATTTCATGAAGCAAAAATTTATGGTCAACCTGAAGTAACTGTATGGGGAAGTGGAACTCCCCGTCGTGAATTTTTGCATGCTGATGATATGGCAGATGCTTGTGTATTCCTGATGAAGGAATATAATGTAGCAGGATTAATAAATATTGGAGTTGGTGAAGATTTAAGTATTAAAGAACTGGCGGAAATGATAAAAGAAGTTACCGGGTATAAAGGCCACCTGGTTTTTGATGTATCAAAACCAGATGGTACGCCAAGAAAATTAATGGATGTTTCAAAACTTTCATCATTAGGGTGGAAAGCATCGATCTCGTTACGGGATGGTATTGAGAAAGTGTACAAAGAAAAATTTCTTTCAGCAGTTAACAACTGAAAAATTCATAAATGGCATTTGAAGTTTTTATTGAACCGGGTCGTGCCGAACGAAATTATTGGAAAGACCTTTGGCGTTATCGTGAGCTATTCTATATACTAAGCTGGCGGGATATAAAAGTACGTTACAAACAAACTGTTATTGGTGTTGTGTGGAGTGTGCTTCGTCCATTATTAACCATGATGATCTTTACATTTATATTCGGACAGGTTGCAAAATTTCAGGCACCTCCGGGTATAAATTATGGATTGTTGGTTTTTGCAGGATTATTGCCCTGGCAATTTTTTTCAACAGGCTTATCAGAGGCGAGCAATAGCCTTATTGGAAATGAACGACTGATATCAAAAGTTTATTTTCCAAGGATGATCATTCCTGCTTCTTCAGTTATTACAAGCCTGGTTGATTTTCTTATTTCACTTTTCCTAATGTTCGGTCTCCTTGTATGGTATAAAACAGCTCCTTCGATGAACATTCTGTTGTTACCATTATTTATCATCATGGCTTTTTTTGCAAGTTTTGGCGTGGGTCTATGGCTAACGTCTTTAAATGTAAAGTTTCGCGACTTCAAGCATGTTGTTCCTTTTTTGGTACAAATAGGTCTATATATTTCACCCGTAGCATTTGCCTCTTCCAAAGCGGCCGAAATAATACCTGAAAAGTTCAGAATCCTTTATTATTTAAACCCAATGGCTGGAATTATCGATGGTTTCAGATGGTGTTTCTTTGGTGAAAAAATGCCGTTATTTTGGAATGGAATGTTTTTATCGTTGGGAATGATCATTTTTTTTCTATTGATCGGTATCCGGACTTTTAGAAAAATGGAAAAAAGTTTTGCTGATCTTATCTGATCTTTTTAATGCAACTTTCATTCGCGATCATTGGTTGTGGTAATATAGGTAAGCGTCATGCAGCGTATGTGCAGGAAGCAGGTAAGCTAATTGCTGTTTGCGATATCGATAAAGAAAAGGCTAGTGAAACCGGCAAGAAATATAACACATCGATCTTTTTTACTATTGAAGAATTATTGCAGGGTACAAAACCCGATGTAGTCGTTATTTGTACACCCAATGGGCTGCATGCACAACATTCGATTGCCTCTTTGCGGGCTGGGTGTCATGTACTTTGTGAAAAGCCAATGGCAATAAGCTCGAAGGAGTGCCTGGATATGATTGATGCGGCAGAAAAGGCAGGTAGAAAACTTTTTATTGTAAAACAAAATCGTTTCAACCCACCTGTTGTTGCTATAAAAAAGATCCTTGATGAAAAAAGACTTGGTGAAATTTTTAGTTTGCAATTGAATTGTTTTTGGAACAGGGATGCTGTCTATTACAAAAATTCATGGAAAGGAACATTGGCGCTTGACGGAGGAATTTTATTTACACAATTCAGCCACTTTATTGATCTGCTTTACTGGATGATTGGCGATATTAAAAATGTAAGAGCGATCCGGAAAAATTTTACGCACAAAGGCATAATTGAATTTGAGGATACTGGTATTGCTTTGCTTGAATTTGAAAATGGAGCAGTAGGAAATATTAATTATACAATAAACAGTTACAAAAAAAATATGGAAGGCTCCCTGGCAATTTTTGGGGAAAAGGGAACTGTGAAGATCGGGGGAGAATATTTGAATAAATTAGAATATCAGCAGATCGCTGGTGAAAAGATAGTAGATCTGCCCGTTAGTAATAAAGCAAATGACTACGGTTCTTACCAGGGGTCTATGAGTAACCACGATAAGGTTTATCAAAACCTGGTTGAAGTACTCTTGCATAGTGGAAAAATGGTTGCAAGCAGTCATGATGGTTTAAAGACGGTTGAGATCATCGAAAAAATTTATGCTGCCTCTGAATCACTGAATTAATAATGGCAAAACCTGTTTTTAAACATAGTGAAATTAGGGATGTTCAATTTGGCGAGAATGTTACAGTCATTGAACCTGTTAACCTCTACGAATGTGCTATCGGAGATAATTGTTTTGTCGGTCCTTTTTGTGAAATACAAAAAGGAGTGAGGATCGGCAATAACAGCAAGGTGCAATCTCATAGTTTTATTTGTGAACTGGTATCAATTGATGAAAATTGTTTTATCGGTCATGGTGTCATGTTTATAAATGATGCGATGAAGGATGGTGGCCCTGCTGCTGGTGATAGGTCGAAGTGGAAGAAGACTGTTGTAGGAAAAAATGTATCGATTGGTTCGAATACTACCATACTTCCCGTGACCATTTGTGATGATGTAGTGATCGGTGCTGGCAGTGTGATAACAAAAGATATTTTAGGTCCGGGTGTTTACGCTGGAAATCCAGCTATATTGATCAGGAAGTAATAAAAAGTTTAGAAATAATTTTAATGTCAGAAGTAGTAATCAAAGTAGAAAATCTAGGTAAAAAATATATCATTGGACACCAGGCCAGTACCGGGTATCGAACTTTTCGGGAACAAATACTTCATCATGCTCATAATTTTTATTCACGGACAAAAAAAATGATCACAGGCGAGCAGGTGACCGAAGGCGATGAGCAGGAAGAATTCTGGGCTTTAAAGGAGTTGAGTTTTGAGATAAACAAAGGAGATAGGATTGGTATTATCGGTAAAAACGGTGCAGGCAAAAGCACTTTATTAAAAGTGTTAAGCAGAATTACAGAACCGACTACAGGCAAGATTTCGATCAAAGGAAGAGTAGCAAGTTTATTGGAAGTAGGTACAGGTTTTCATCCTGAATTAACGGGCCGAGAAAACATTTTTCTAAACGGTGCTATTATGGGTATGAGTCGTTCAGAGATAAGAAGAAAATTTGATGAGATCGTAGACTTTTCCGGGGTTGAAAAATTTTTAGATACGCCGGTAAAAAGATACAGTAGTGGAATGTATGTACGACTTGCATTCTCTGTTGCTGCGCATTTGGAGCCTGAAATATTAATAGTGGATGAAGTGTTGGCAGTTGGCGATGCAGAGTTTCAGAAAAAATGTCTCGGAAAAATGCAGGATGTAAGTAGTAGTGAAGGAAGAACTGTTTTATTTGTAAGTCATAATATGCCTGCCTTATTGAATTTATGCAATAAAGCAATATTGCTTAAGGCTGGAAGATTTCAGAACATGGGTAAGGCAGATGAGATCGTTCAGGAATATATTTTGAGTGTTGCTACTGGTAATGCTGATATTGGCTCCTCTATTAAAATTCGTTCTGATAAAACGAAATTATTATCAGTAAGTGTTAAACAAAATGATATTTATCGGGCAGATGTAGATATCGCAAAACCGATATTGATAGAGATGATGTATGAAATAATGGAAGATAACACAATCTGTACTCCAAGCATTGTGGTAAAAGATAATTTTGACGTGGAGGTATTTGCTTCTTTTAATTCACCCTCTGCTTCATCCGTTATAGATAATTTTTATGGAGTTCCCTTAAAAAAAGGGGTTTACAAATCTGCTATAATGATCCCTGCCAATTTTCTAAATGATAATAATTACTTTGCAGACATTTATTTGTCAAAATTTTTACAGGAAATTTATACATATGCGGAAAAAGCTGTTCTTTTTAATGTGATAGATACCGGTGAGATGTCGAAAGAGTATCATAATAAATGGAAAGGGGTCGTAAGACCTAAATTTGAATGGTATACGGAAAAATCAAAATGACATGAAAGTTGTAATACTTGCCGGCGGTTTGGGTACTCGCCTGTCAGAAGAAACTGAAGTAAAACCGAAACCAATGGTTGAGATCGGTGATATGCCTATGCTATGGCATATTATGAAAATATATTCTTCACAGGGATTTAATGATTTTATTATTTGTCTTGGTTATAAGGGCTATGTAATAAAAGAGTATTTCGCTAATTACATTCTTCATAAGTCTGATGTTACTATTAACCTTAGCTCCAATAAAATTACGATGCATGACACGAAGGCTGAACCCTGGAATATAACACTTATCGATACAGGTTTGAATACAATGACGGGAGGAAGAATTAGAAGAGTAAAAGACTATATTGGCAATGAGACATTTTTACTTACATACGGTGATGGCGTTGCCGATGTGAATATACCGGGATCTGTAGATGCACATAAAAAACACGGCAAACTTTGTACTGTAACTGCTGTTCAGCCGAGTGGTCGTTTTGGCGCTATAATAATAGGGAACGATAATAGCGTAAAAGCATTTGCGGAAAAGCCAAAAGGTGATGGCGCCTGGATAAATGGTGGTTTTTTTGTTTGTGAGCCACGAGTCATAGATTACATAAAGGATGATAACAGTATATGGGAAAGAGAACCGATGGAAAATATTTGTGCAGATGGGCAGATGATGGTATTTAAACATGAGGGATTTTGGAAGCCGATGGATACATTAAGAGATAAAAGAGAATTAGAGAGTGACTGGCTTACTGGCAATGCAAAATGGAAAACCTGGTAAAATGAATTTGAGTTCTTATTATAATTCGAAAAAAGTTTTTGTTACAGGCCATACTGGTTTTAAAGGATCATGGCTTACTCTCTGGTTAAATATGTTGGGGGCTGATGTAAAAGGGTACGCTTTGGCACCGGATCAGGAAAATTCTTTGTACAAGGCAATTGATGGAGATTCGATTTGCGATTCGGTGATTGCGGATATCAGAGACCTGGAAAAATTGAAAAAAGAGATAAATGATCATCAGCCCGATTATGTCTTTCATTTAGCTGCCCAGCCACTGGTTAATGAATCTTATAGAAATCCCTTATATACTTTTGAAGTTAACTCACAGGGAACGGCACATGTGCTGGAAGCAATAAAAGAATTAAAAAAACCTTGTGCAGCAGTAATGATAACTACTGATAAAGTATATGAGAACCGCGAAGCTGAATATCATTATAAGGAAGACGATAAACTTGGTGGCTACGATCCTTACAGCGCCTCAAAAGCATGTGCGGAAATAATTATTTCTTCTTATAGAAATTCATTTTTTAATGTCACAGATCACGCAGTGCATAAAAAATCAATTTCTACGGCTCGTGCTGGAAATGTGATCGGTGGAGGCGATTGGGCAAGAGATCGGATCATACCCGATACGATAAGGGCTTTTGAAGAAGGTAAACCTGTCGTATTAAGAAATCCTTTTTCTGTAAGACCATGGCAGCATGTGCTTGATCCTATATATGGGTACCTCCTACTTGCTACAAAACAAACAGACGATCCCCAAAAATTTTCTGATGCTTTTAATTTTGGCCCTGATAAGATCGATAATTATACAGTTGAAGATGTTGCGATAAAAGCGATCGAGTATTGGGGTTCCGGAAGCATCGTAAAGGCTAATAGCAAAGGCGAATTTCACGAAGCTGGTTTATTGCTTCTCGACAACACAAAGGCCCGGACCAGTTTAAAATGGTCACCGGCTATGAATAGTCTTGA
>DASYQG010000300.1:0-1501 GCA_036005825.1 Chitinophagaceae bacterium
TGCAGGACCGTTTGAGAGGCCGGGGTCACCATTGCCGGCTACTGTGGTTACGGTAACCTTTTCTTCTCTTTTAAATCTTATTTTGTCAAGATAATTTTCAAAAGATTTATTTAGAAAAGTGGCTGATGGCGATATAGTTGAGGGCATCTTTGTTTCTTGTATCATAAATATTGAATTAATATTATTTCACAAAAAGGTTTATTGATTGATGAATTAATTGTCAACTCCGTGAGCCAATGGCTTATATCACAAACAATCGGCACTTGATGGGTCAATAATTGTCTTTACCTCAGAGATCGTATTGATGGGGAACTTGCCAATCTTAGCATGCTCACGAATTACATCTTCACTTTCAGCTATGTGAACACAAAAGATCTTGTCGCCGGTAATGTATGATTGCACCCATGTATATGGTTTGTCCAGTTTTTCAATTACATCGTTTGAGGTTCTGGAAAGGGACTGTAATTCTTCGGCAGTCATGTTAGCAGCGCCGGGGAAATTTCTTTCAACTACAAATTTTTTCATAACGGTAATTTTTATGATGAATAATATCAAAGTTGAAAAATGGTAATGAGTTCACAGTAAGAGACATTCCCTATTTAAACTATTAATGTTCCCTATTTTAGGGAGGCAGGGAAACTGCTGAATGACAATTCATATGGGATGAAACGAGTTTGAATAAGTAGAAGTAATGG
The DNA here is from genome assembly GCA_036005825.1 of Chitinophagaceae bacterium. Lineage (GTDB taxonomy): Bacteria > Bacteroidota > Bacteroidia > Chitinophagales > Chitinophagaceae > VBAS01. The sequence goes on from DASYQG010000300.1 coordinate 696, forward strand.
TATGTAGACTACCAATAAAATTTTATCTCTTATTTGAAAATGTATCTTACGCCTGCTGCAGCGCCGGTTCCTTTAACATGAAACGGATTAGTTTTTGAAACCATATCACTATTATCTTTATCGCCATATAGACTCCATTCATTAAAAAATTGGCCTACGATATATAGAGGGATTTTTCGTGATGGCCGATAATCCGCATAGCAACCTATCATTGAGAACAAAGCGTATATTCTGTTGTCAAGAAGACTGGCATTAACTTTTTCTTCAAAAGAATAGTCACTATGCGCTTTAAAATTGTTTAATACAGTTAACCTGGGTACCCATCCTAATTTAAAACTGCGGCTTATTTTAATTAAAAAGTTCTGTTGAAGTGAAAGGGACAATTGATTCACTTTATAGAAACGATGATAAGGTACCCGCTGAAGAAGTCCTGATTCATTCATACTGAAATGGTGCCATCCAAGTGAAATAGCGAGGCTTATAGATGAACCGTTGTAATCTTTTGAAAAAAACTGGACGCCTGCACCTAGTGTATGTCTTTTAACAAAAATAACAGAACTGTCGAAACCGGCATTATATTGATAAAAATAGGAATCACCCGGTTGGGCAATGCTGTCACGAAACATGTCCTGTTCTTTTTTTATATCAATAAAGCCAAATACAAGCAACCTTTCTGTAAGCATCTGTGAAATATTCAACCCGATGCAATTGTCATGGATCCCGGGGATGGTATCTCTATTAGTTTGCCTGGTATGAGTAAAGTAGTTTGCTTCTAAGGCTATGTTTCCCTTATCCATGCGAACCGG
>DASYQG010000301.1:0-1841 GCA_036005825.1 Chitinophagaceae bacterium
GAATTTAGAGTAAATAAAGAATCAAACAGGTTTAAATTCGGTGATGTTTTTGGAAATGCGTATGGGCTATTTACCCTTAGCAGAGTGTATAGTGGAGTGAAAGGCAAAGAATTTAATGTCGAATGGAGATCTACACACGAACAAGCCTCCAGGTATGCGCCAATCGTTAGAGTGGCTCCTAAAATTGCCGGTACAAGTATTTACAATATTCAAATTGATTATGAAAATTCGGCTTTAGCTGCTGATATCATAAACAATTTAATGGTGCGGTATAAAGACGCAAGCATCGATGATAAAAATGCTACCATCAAACAACGTCTTGATTATATCATTGGTCAGCTTGTAAGAATTGACCGCGATCTTGATAGTATAGAGGCTAAGAGAATAGTTTATGTCAATGAAAATAACTTGTCAGGATATGAATCACAGCTAGCGTCTCTTTTTGAAATACAAACGAAATCGGACGAGGAAATTCAAAACCAGAAACAACAGTTGGTAATCATTGATATGATGTCAGCATATCTTAAAGACTCAATGAATAATTTCGAGAAAACGCCGTCGGCTCTCAGTATTTCCGATATGACATTAGGCGCCATGGTTACGTCTTATAATATGATGCAGCTCGAACGAAAAAAAATGCTTGAACAAAATATCCCGGAAGAGAATCCACAGATCCTTGCTAAAAATGCCGAGTTAGAAAAGCTCAGAAAAAATATTCTTGAAGCCTTTAAAAATGTCAAACTAGCTTATAATTCATCAATTAATGATTTTTACAAAAGGGGCTCGGCTGCTATATTCAAACAAAAAGAAATGCCGGGCAAGATCCAGCGATTGCTGGAAATGGAAAGGGAAAGGGACAGTAAGCTAGCTTTGTATAAATTCTTGCAGGAGCAGCGAGAAGAAACAGCAATGCAACAAGCTGCGACTGTTTCGAATTCAAAAGTCTTAAGCGTTGCTTATCCTACCAATACGCCAATACGTCCAAACAGAAGAGCAATACAATTATTGGCGATCATTCTTGGCATTGGATTACCGGCTATGTATATCTTCTTCCTGGAGATCGTCAATGACAAAATAAATACCCGGCACGATATTGAAAAATTGACTACAGCTTCAATACTCGGTGAGGTAGGTCATTCATACAGCAGTTCCTCAATGATCGTAAGCAAAACAAACCGGTCGATGGTTTCTGAGCAATTCAGGATCATCCGATCGAATCTTCAATATGTTTTAAATAAGATAGAAAAGCCGGTGATTATGGTCACCTCGTCATTCAGTGCGGAAGGCAAATCATTTATTACAACAAACCTGGGCGGCGTGATGGCGTTGGCAGGTAAGAAAACCGTGATGCTTGAATTTGATATTCGTAAGCCAAAACTTTTTTCAGGAATGAAATTGAACAGTAAGCAAGGCATAACTAATTTCCTTGTTGGCAAAGCACCGATGGCTGATCTGCCGATAAAAATACCCGGTTATGACAACTTTTATGCAATAAGTTGCGGACCTGTTCCCCCAAACCCTTCGGAGCTCTTACTTGATTCAAGAGTAGAAGAAATGTTTGAATGGCTAAAGGCAAATTTTGATGTGATAATTATAGATACTGCACCTGTAGGTATGGTCAGTGATGCAATGACGCTTGGAAAATTTGCTAATACAACACTTTATATCGTTCGCCAGGGCCATACTTATAAAAAACAAATATCATTGATCGATGAGTTTTACCAGGAGAACAAGCTGCCAAAAATCTCTATTATTATCAATGATGTTAAATTAAAGCCGGGATATGGTTATTATGGTTATGGCAGATACGGGTACGGGTACGGTTATGGAGGTGGTTATTA
>DASYQG010000302.1:0-8247 GCA_036005825.1 Chitinophagaceae bacterium
TGGTTATTAGATCCTGCTTCTTCAGAAATTATTGTAGAAAGACAGGAAGCAGTAAAAGAACTTTCACAAAAATTTGAATGGCGACAGCAGTTACAATCTTATGGCATTGCCCATTCGATCAATATTGACACTGAGGAGAAAATTGAGAACTGGCTGCTGGAAGATTTTCAGTTCATGAATAAAACACATTGGAAGCTGTTGCGATTCATTTTACCGGCGATCAGCTTTACATTACTAACTCTCCACCTTACAAATATTATCCCCTCAACTATATTTTACCCATCAATATTCCTGATGCTTGCCATTTCATTTGGCATTTCCAAATTGATCATGCCTTCTTTTACAAAACTGAATAAAGTAGCGCCGCAACTGGAAACACTTTCTGACAGCGTTTCATGGATCGAAAAAGGAGATCTTAAAAGTAATCTGCTCGTCGACCTGAAGTCAAAATACACAGATGGATCAGTGTTGTCATCACAGACGATCAAAAAACTAAAAAAGATATTAGATAATACAGATATACGTTTGAATCCGCTTGTATTTATTCCACTCAACACTTTTTTATTTTGGGATCTGCAACAGGTATTGATATTAGAGAATTGGAGAAAAGAAAATAAAGAACATATCGGCGATTGGTTTCATTCATTAGCACAAATAGAATCGCTTTCATCACTTGCCAATTTTTCTTTCAATCACCCCGATTGGTGTTTCCCAACAATTTCAAAAGAACACGGAACAGTTGTTGCCGATTCGTTAGGTCATCCATTAATTCCAAAAGAGAAATTGGTGACCAATTCTTTTTCAACGAAAGGAAAAGATGGTTTGAATTTGATAACAGGCTCCAATATGGCAGGCAAGAGTACATTCTTAAGAAGCGTTGGAGTGAATATAGTTTTAGCGATGATGGGCTCACCTGTTTGTGCCAGCTCATTTTCAGTTTCAAATATGAAAGTGATCAGCAGCATGAGAGTCAGTGATAACCTGGAAGAGAACACTTCTACTTTTTATGCAGAATTAAAAAAACTGAAAGAAGTTATTGAGGCAGTTTACAAAAATGAAAAAGTCTTTCTTTTACTCGATGAAATATTAAGAGGCACTAACTCGGCCGACAGGCATACCGGTTCAAAAGCTTTGATAAAACAATTGATACATCATAACGCAGTTGGCCTGATCGCTACACATGACCTTGAATTAGCAAAACTCGTTGATGAGTTTCCATCAAAACTTCACAATTATCATTTTGATGTACAGGTTGCAGGAGATGAACTTTTTTTCGATTACAAATTAAAAAGAGGCGTCTGCACCAGCATGAACGCCTCTTTATTAATGAAGAAGATTGGAATAGAATTATAAGTTACTTAAATATTCGCCACACATCGAGACCAAGTGCATATGCCATTAATCCCATCAGTAATACCATTCCCACCATTTGCGCATACTCTAAAAATTTATCACTTGGTTTACGGCCTGTTATCATTTCAGCCAATGTAAATAATGCATGACCTCCATCTAATCCCGGTATTGGTAATATATTCATGAATGCAAGAATTATACTGAAGACCGCTGTTAGTGTCCAGAAAATTTGCCAGTCCCAAAATGGCGGATAGATGCCGCCTATACTTAACACACTTCCTAAAGACTCGCTTGCTTTTGCTTTGCCCGTAAACAATTGTCGAAAGCCAGTTATATATCTCCCCAATGTTACCCAGCATTCTTTAAATCCAGCAGGAATTGCTTCAAGAAAATTATATTTTTCTGTTTCATATTTAAAGCCCAATTTTTTCAAAGATTGTGGATAAGCGCCGATTTTCCCATTTTTATCTAATACTACTTCCTTAACGAGTGTATCCGTACCGCGAATGAATTTCAACCTTACTGTTTCACTTTTTTTATTCTTCATCAACTTGAGAAACTCGTCATGGTATAATGTTGAAGTATCATTTACAGCAATTATCCTATCATTTTTAAGCACTCCGGCTTTTTTGGCACCCGACTCTTTTGAAAAAGTGTCAATGACAAATGGCGCCCTGACAGTGACAAAGTCACCAGCACTTCTTGTATTGAGTTTTGAAATCAAACCCTCATCGAGATTTAATATGACGGTACTGTCGTTACGTTTAAGAGTAAGCGATCTTGCTTCTGATAAAACTATTTGTCCACGCACTGTTTCAATATCCTTTAAAGTAGCTGTATCAACCTTCAAAATAATATCTCCGTTTCTTAGCCCAACAGTTTGTGCAAGACTATCTGCTACTATACCATATTTGGCGCTTGAAGGAGGCATGTGTCTTTTCCCCCATACCCAAAGAATGAATATGAAAATTATAATGGCAAGAATTACATTGATAATAACGCCTCCGAGCATGATGATCAAACGTTGCCATGCAGGCTTGCTTCTGAATTCATATGGCTGTGGCGGAAGCTTCATTTGTTCCTTATCCATGCTTTCATCGATCATGCCGGATATTTTTACATATCCTCCTAATGGTATCCATCCAATTCCGTATTCGGTTTCCCCTTTTTTCTTTTTAAAAAGAGAAAACCATGGATTAAAAAACAAATAGAATTTTTCTACACGACATCCAAACCATTTTGCTGTAATAAAATGGCCGAACTCATGCAATAAGATCAAAATAGAAAAGGAAGCGATGAATTGTGCGGCCTGTACAGGTACTGAACTCCAGTCGATAGCTAATAACGTCATAATTTATACCGATCCGCCGTGGCAGACTTTTAGTTTTAAATGAGTGCAAATATCTTTTAAAAAAAGTTAGTGAAAAGAAAATTTTACGAATTACTATTTTAGGAGCTAAAGGGTTATAATTTAATTACATCAGCGGCAAAGCTTCTTGCTTCGCCGTCACTTTCAAAGTAATCGTCTAAAGTAGGTTTCTCAATAAAAGTGACATGTTGCATTGTTTTTTCGATCAGGTCGGTCATTTCCAGAAAGCCGATCCTGTTTTTCAAAAATGCATAAACAGCGATCTCGTTTGCCGCATTCATCACGCAGGGAAGGTTACCGCCTTTATTCAATGCCTCAATTGACAAAGCAAGATTGCGGAATGTCCGGATATCCGGTTCTTCAAAAGTCAGCGTATTCATCCTTTTAAAATCAAACCGTGGAAAATTGTTCTGTACCCGTTGGGGAAATGCCAATGCATATTGAATTGGCAATTTCATATCAGGCATTCCCATTTGTGCCTTGATGCTTCCGTCTTCAAACTGCACCATACTATGAATTACACTTTGCGGATGAATGATGACTTGTATTTGTTCAGGACGAAGATTGAAAAGATGTTTCGCCTCGATCATCTCAAGCCCTTTATTCATTAGCGTTGCTGAATCAATACTGATCTTGGCACCCATGCTCCAGTTAGGATGCTGCAATGCATGTTCCCTTTTTACATTCACCAAAAAATTTGGCTTTCTTCCAAGAAATGGGCCGCCTGATGCGGTGAGGATGATTTTTTCAATTCGATTCCTTGTTTCGCCCACAAGGCATTGAAAAATGGCCGAGTGTTCTGAATCAACAGGAATAACCGGCGCCCTGTTTTCCATAGCACGTTGCATAATAATATCACCAGCAACAACCAATGTTTCTTTATTGGCAAGAGCGATCGCTTTACTATTTTCAATTGCTTTCAAAGTTGGCCTCAGCCCCGCAAAACCAACAATGGCTGCCAGCATCAGGTCATAAACATCCATTGCAGCAACTTCTTCCAATGCTTTTTCCCCACAAAAAACTTTTACATCTGTAGATGCCAATGCGTCCTTTACTTTCTGATACCTGTTTTCATCACCAATAACAACAATATTTGGATTGAATTGCAATGCCTGTTGAATAAGAAGCTCGTCATTGGTTTGAGCTGTCAGTACTTCAGCGGAAAATTTATCTGGATTAGCTGCTATGACATTCAAAGCCTGTGTACCGATAGAACCGGTAGAACCAAATAAGGCTATCCTTTTTATGCCGCCCTCTTTTCCGGTCGATGTTTTTGCCGGAGATTCTGACGGTGTATTTTCAAACAAGACTTTCATTTATAATAGCCAGCTTTGATTAGTTAATTATTATCACCTGCCTGTCCGGTAGGCAGGCTCCATTTAGCCAACTCATCTGCAATTTTACGATCATTACTTAACCTCGGCACTTTATTTTGTCCACCCAATTTACCGATTGATTTCATGTAATCAATAAATCCATTTTTCCTGACTGCCGTTATTTTTAATGGTGAAAGAATATTGCCGCTTATCAGGTCATCATAATAAACATTTTTCTTCCGGAGATTGACTTCTACTTTATTTGCAAATGAATTGATATCTCCCGGCCTGTTCTCAAATTCTATAAACCATTCATGGTATGATTTGCCTTCGTTTTTATTTACAAATGGTGCCACTGTAAATTCTGTGATTTGAACATGTTCTTCCTCTGCCGCTTTCAAAATACTATATTCAACTTCTTCCCCGATCACATGTTCGCCAAATGCTGAAATAAAATGTTTTGTTCTTCCGGTTACAACCAATCGATAGGGGTCTGTAGAAACAAATTTCACTGTATCGCCAAGATTATAGCCCCAAAGACCTGCATTGCTGTTAATGATCATTGCATAGTTCTCTCCCACTTTTACATCTTTTAATGAAAGTCGTGTTGGATTATCGTTATAAATTTCTGGAGCAGGAATAAATTCAAAATATATTCCGCTATTGGTATTCAATAACAGTCCTTCCGCATTTTGAGAATCCTGGAAAGCAAAAAAGCCTTCGCTTGCAGGGAACAATTCTATGCAATCAATTTTTCTTCCAATACTTTCAAACAACTTGGCCTTGTAGGGTTCAAAATTTACACCGCCCTGTACCATCACACTGAAGTTAGGAAACAGTTCGCCAACTTTTTTACCGCTGCGTTTTATTAATTCATCAAAATACATCTGCATCCAGGGTGGTATACCACTGATGAGTGTCATATCCTGTTTGATCGTTTCGTCAACGATCTTATTCAATTTTGTTTCCCAATCTTCAATACAATTTGTTTCATAAGAAGGCATTTGATTTGATCGCAAATATTTTGGCACATGATGGTTTACTATTCCACTTAATCTTCCTGTCGGTATATCGCCTACTCTTTCTAATTCGGGTGAGCCCGATAAAAAGATAAGCTTACCATCAGCAAACCGCGTATTACCGGTCTCAGCCATATAACAAAGCAATGCGTTACGGGCAGTATTGATATGATTGGGGATGGAATCTTTTGTAATTGGGATATACTTGGTACCACTGGTTGTGCCTGAAGTTTTGGCTAAATAGATCGGCCGGCCTTTCCACAAAATGTTATGCTTCCCCTCTTTTATTTTATCGATCCAGGGCCGCATTTGTTCATAATCCTGGACGGGAATGGCCTGTTTGAATTCTTCATATCTGGTTACTTTATCCAGTCCCATGGATTTGCCATATTCCGTTCCCTTTCCAACTTTTATAAGCTGCTGGAGAATACTTTCCTGGTCGGTCATGGCAGTTGCCATGCCTTTGCGGATACCTTTATATATATATGAAGCGAACGGTTTTGCTAAAAACGACTTGATTTTCATACCCTAAGTAAACTGCAAGCTAAGATGAAATTGCAAATATAAAAGAAGCCATTTCAAATAGACCGGGTGTGAATATAAATCTTTGATAATCTGTTTGCCGGAAAGCCATTTCCCCTTACCTTTGCCATCCTTAATTTTAAAGCTATGATAGCAGTTGTAAAAATAGCCGGACAGCAATATAAAGTGGAAAAAGACCAGACTTTGTATGTGCCGCATATCGAAGGCAATGCCGGCGATAAAGTTGACCTCGAAGTATTGATGGCGGATGCAGATGGCAAAGTTTCTTTAGGATCTGATATAAAAGCAAAAGTAAAAGCGGAAATACTTGAGCATGTAAAAGGCGATAAAGTGATCGCTTACAAACAAAAAAGAAGAAAAGGGTTTCGCAAAAAGAAAGGACATCGCACGTTGTACACGCAGATCAAGATCAATAGCATTACAAATAAGAAATCTGAAAATTAAAATTTAAAATTTTTTCTCATGGCACATAAAAAAGGTGAAGGCAGTGTAAAGAATGGTCGCGACTCACAAAGCAAACGCCTTGGTGTAAAAATTTTTGGTGGTCAACCTGCTATTGCTGGCAACATCATCGTTCGTCAACGCGGTACAGTTTATCATCCAGGAAAAAATGTTGGCGTTGGTAAAGATTATTCTTTGTTTGCTTTGTCTACTGGTGTTGTTGAATTTAAAAAAGGAAAGAACGACAGAACATTTGTTTCAGTAACTCCTGTTGAAGCTTAAAGTTTTTTTCTTTGTATTAGTGATGATCATCACTAAAAAAATCTCAAGCACGTTGTAAGTTGAGTGATGTTGAAAAAAGTAATCAACATCGCGAATTCAACTTTGTGGAAAAAATTTTTGATAGTTTAAATAATAATTCTATTTTTACTATCGTTAATTATTTCTAACCATTTAAATTCTAAACACATGGCAACAAAGAAAAAAGCAGCTAAGAAAAAAGCAGCTCCTAAAAAGAAAGCAGCTAAGAAGAAAAAGTAACTTAAACTTTCTGATAAAAGTCCCTCGCAATGCGGGGGACTTTTTTTTGCAGTAACTTGTATTTCCCCAATGAAAAAAAGAATAATATTAAATTGCAGTTATGGATAATTATGCCATTGCAGAAAATTTTTCTTTGCTTTCCAAACTCATGGATATTCATGGCGATAATTCTTTTAAAGCAAGAATTTATGGCGCCGCTGCATTCAATATTGAAAAACTTCCCAACCAGCTTGCCGACACTCCGCCTGAGAAAATTGCTTCAATTAAAGGAATTGGAGATAGTACAGCAAAGAAAATTGCTGAAATGCTTGAAACCGGCAAGCTTGGAGTTTTAGGTGAATACATTGAAAAAACACCGCCAAGTGTGATCGAAATGCTGAATATAAAAGGAATTGGTCCAAAGAAAATTCAAACCATTTGGAAAGAAATGGGAATTGAATCAATTGGAGAATTGTTGTATGCATGCAACGAAAATCGTTTAACGCTTTATAAAGGCTTTGGCGAAAAAACACAAGCAAATGTGCAGGAGTCAATAGAATTTTATCAAAGCCAGCAAGGACATTTCTTATATGCAGAAGCGGAAGTGATCTTTCCTCAAATAAATTCTTATCTGCAAAAACTTTTTTCGCCTGAAAAAGTTCATGTCACGGGTGCTTATCGCCGGCAAGCTCTTACTATTGAAGAAATGGAATTTGTTGTTCTTGAAAATAATGATACAATAAAGCCAAAATTTCAAACCGCACAGCCTCCAGAGCTTTTGGAAGAAAAAGAAAATACGATCTTATATAAATTAAAAAACGGCTTAAAGCTCCGATTGCATACTGGTAAGGGAATGATGGATGAAAGATTATTCACTACTTCTTGCTCAGAAGAATTTTTAACGGCATTTACTAAATCATTCCCTTCCGTCAAATACACAGGTAAAGAAATTGGCGATGACGCAGTATTTATTCAGGCAAAAATTCCTGTGATACCTGCATTCATGAGAGAGACTGCCACTATAATTGAAAAAACAAAGAATAAAAAATTAGGGACACTTATTCAACCAGAAGATGTAAAAGCGATCATTCATAGTCATAGTAAATGGAGCGACGGAGACAATACACTGGAACAAATGGCGGAAGAATGCATAAAGAAAGGACTTGAATATCTTGTTATTTCTGATCACTCAAAGGCCGCCGCTTATGCAAACGGGCTTACTGAGGAAAGAATACGAGAACAACACAGACAGGTTGATCAACTAAACGAACAATACAAACCTTTCAAGATCTTCAAAAGCATCGAGTGTGATATTCTTGGCGATGGTTCTATGGATTATACCAATAATATTCTTTCAACCTTTGATTTAGTGATCGCATCCGTCCACAGCAACTTAAAGATGTCAGAAGAAAAAGCCATGATGCGATTGATGAGAGCTATTGAAAATCCTTACACAACGATCTTGGGACACATGACAGGACGATTGTTATTAAGTCGTAATGGTTATCCTGTAGATCATAAAAAAATAATTGATGCCTGTGCCGCAAATCATGTTGTGATCGAATTAAATGCACATCCTCGCAGACTTGACATTGATTGGCGGTATATTGAATATGCAATTGATAAAGGTGTATTGATCTCTATAGACCCGGATGCCCACTCTCTTGATGGTTATAACGACATAAGA
>DASYQG010000303.1:0-2169 GCA_036005825.1 Chitinophagaceae bacterium
AAAGCTCAACTGTCATGGCATGAAATGGAATTTTATTTATTCATGCATTTTGGACCAAACACTTTTACTGATAAAGAATGGGGACATGGTGACGAACCAGAAGATGTTTTTAATCCAACACAACTTGATTGCAGGCAATGGGCAAGAACTGCAAAAGCAGCTGGAGCGAAAGGAATTATTATTACTGCAAAACATCATGATGGATTTTGTTTATGGCCAAGTAAATATTCCACACACACTGTTCGCGAAAGTAAATGGAAGAATGGAAAAGGTGATGTGCTGAAAGAATTATCACAGGCATGCAAAGAATATGGTTTAAAATTCGGGGTGTATATTTCACCCTGGGATCGTAATCATCCAAAATATGGTACGCAGCAATACAATGATGTGTTTGTAAATATGATGAAAGAGATCTTTACAAACTATGGGCCTATTTGGGAACTATGGTGGGACGGCGCCAATGGCGAAGGGCCGAATGGAAAAAAACAAGTGTATGATTGGGACAGATTTAAGAAAACAGTGAAAACTCTTTCACCGAATACAGTCGTTTTCAGTGATGTTGGCCCTCATATAAGATGGGTAGGAAACGAAAAAGGTATAGCAGGAAAAACAAATTGGAATTATCTCGATACTGTTGGTTTTACTCCTGGTGCCGGCGCCCCATCAACTGACACTTTAAACACCGGCAACGCTTTTGGGAAAGCCTGGATACCGGCAGAGTGTGATGTGAGTATCAGGCCAGGATGGTTTTGGCATGGTAATGAAGACAGCAAAGTAAAGAGCGGTGAGCAGTTATTTGAACTTTATTTAAAATCCGTTGGACGCGGTTCAAATCTTTTATTAAATGTGCCGCCAGACAGACGGGGTTTGATCAATGAAAATGATTCAATGACATTGATGGCATTTAAAGACCTGAGGAATCAAAATTTCAGTAATAATTTATTGCAGGATGCTAAAGCATATTGGGAAATAAATGAAGAAGCATTTTTAAATGACTCCATCAGTTATCAAGCGTTTGATAAGAAAGGTTATGCTTATGGGATCAATCGACAAGGTTTTACCGTACAACTTGCAAACGCAACTGCTGTAAACTGTATTGTCTTGCGTGAAGCTATTCATCTTGGCCAGAGTATCGAAAGATTTAAAATTGCGTTATTATATAATGATCAGAAAGTGGGTGAAATTACCGGGACAACTATTGGCAGAAGACGAATTCTTACGTTTCCTGCTAAAACAATTACGTCATTCAAGGTCTACCTGGCTGACCGCAACGGGAATGATAATGTAAGCAGAGTGGCGGCATATTTAATTGATGAGAAGCTGTTGGAAAAATAAATTTTCATTCCTTTTCCAATAGTTCTTCTTTATTTGACACCGCCCTGAAGGGCAAAGCAAGTCAAACTTCTTAACTTTAAGCATCACAAATGCTGTTGTAAACGATGCTTCACATTAAAAGATTTCTAGTCGTATTTATTTTGATAATTGTTGTCGGTTTGGTCTGGTATTTTTCAAGCAGTACCGAAAAGATAGATTATAATACACAGGTTAAACCCATCTTCAACAAAAAGTGTATCACCTGCCATGGCGGAGTAAAAGCGAAATCAAATTTCAGTTTATTATTCAGGGAAGATGCGCTGAAACCTGCAAAGTCCGGTAAGTACCCAATTGTGCCTGGTTATCCCGGAAAAAGTGAAATGATACGCCGGATAACTGAGACAGATGAAGAAGAAAGAATGCCTTATAAACATGACCCACTTACAAAAGAAGAAATTTCAATTTTAAAAAAATGGATAAGGCAAGGAGCCGAGTGGGGAGAACACTGGGCTTATATTCCTGTAAAAAAACCAAAACTGCCGGATATTAAAAACAGATGGGTAAGAAACGAGATCGATCAATTTGTCTATCAAAAATTAGAAGATGAAAAACTAAAACCATCCGCTGAAGCTGATAAACAAACTTTATTACGAAGAGCAAGTCTTGATCTTATTGGCATGCCTGCCGAAGAAAATATTGCAAAAAAATATTTAAATGATAGCAGTGATAATGCTTACGAAAATCTAATCGATGATCTGCTGGCATCAAAACGTTATGGGGAAAAATGGACATCTATGTGGCTCGACCTTGCCCGCTATGCCGATACAAAAGGTTTTGAAAAAGATCCGGGAAGAA
>DASYQG010000304.1:0-2101 GCA_036005825.1 Chitinophagaceae bacterium
TTTAAACGTAAAAAAATATGTGATCGGATCTCCAATTGACTTAGCTGGTGTTGCAACTCAGCAACATTATCCTAATGATACTTATATGATGAGGCTTGCAGAAATGTATTTGATCTATGCAGAAGCAGCAATGGGAAATACCACTTCTACTTCAGATGCAACTGCGATTGATTATTTCAATATGGTACATACAAGGGCGGGATTACCTGCATATGTTGTGGGAGGCACAAATGGTAGTGGCCCACTTACTCTTGATATGATTCTTTCAGAAAGATTCAAGGAGTTTGCAATGGAAGGTATGTCATGGTATGATATGGTGAGTCTTCATTACTGGAATCCTTCAAAAGCATTCTCTATTCTGAATTCTCAGGATAGGGGTTTATTTTTTACCAAGCCAGATATAATGCCTAATCCAACTGAATGGACGTTTACAAAAACATCGTGGTATACGGAAAGAATGATAAATGCTAATGAAGGGAATTTTCTTTTACCAATACCAAATGTCGAGTTAAGTCAGGCGCCTAATCTGCAGAAGCCCCCGGTAGATTATCCGTAAACAATAAAAAAATTATTTTAATAAATAAATTGAAATTCAATGAAAGCAATAAATAAAATCTTACTTGTATTCTTAATGTTAATAGGTGTTGCAAGTATTTTTATTTCCTGCGATAAAAATAATAGCGACTCGGGCACCCCTTCAGTAAGCTATGTAAGAATTACAAGACCTGAATCATCAGATTCATTGTTAGTAGGAGCGGGCCAGGGTCGACTTATTGCAATTGTCGGTAATAATCTACAGGATGCTATTGAAGTTTGGTTTAATGACCGGCAAGCAAGGTTGACACCTACATATATTACCAATACATCGATCCTGGTAACGGTGCCTAACCCTATTCCAATGACAATTACCAATAAAATGAAGATCGTTTTTAAAAACGGATTTGTTTTATATCATGATTTTGTAGTACAAATCAGTGCGCCATACATTGCCGGCATGGTTAGCGAATTCGTTAATGACGGGGATGTAGCAACAATACGGGGAGACTTCTTTTATGAACCGCTTACAGTAACATTCACTGGCGGAATTACAGGAACTATTGTTGCTGTTACAGACCAGGAGATCCAGGTTAAAGTACCAGCGGGTGTTCAACCTGGACGTATTATTATCAAAACAAATTTTGGGGAGACCAAATCCAACTTCTGGTTCAGAGACTCAAGGAACCATTTTATTGATAGCGATCCATATGAAGGTTGGTGGAATTCTAATTATGTTGTAAGCAGCCCGGGACCTGGTGATCCTCCAAAGATCAGTGGAAATTATATTCGTTTTCGAAACCAAATTGGTTCATGGAGCTGGAATGAATTAGCAGGCGGCCCTGCAACTGCTATGCCTGTGCACAGTAAAAATATTCCTGATGCTGCTATTTTAAAACCTGAAGATTATTATTTCAAATTTGAAGTAAATACAGTAAAACCATTTAATGCAAATGTGGTAAAATTTAATTTGGCATTGACCAGTGAAGACAACGATGCATACAAATGGAACCCTCCGTATGATACAAAAGGAAAATGGCAAACAGTTGTAATTCCATTAGAAGAAATATTTGCAAGCTATCATGTAAGGCCAACTGTAAGTGCTGCTGGCTATTGGTGCCGGTTACTCCTGGGACATGCGCCTGGTGACCTGGATGCGGATATGTGTTTTGATAATTTAAGGGTTGTGCCAAAAGTTTTACCACAATAATTTTCTTAAAAGTTTATAACCTGCTATATGATCAAACTATCTTCTTTCAAACTGCTTGCATTGATAAGCATACTATCAATCGGCATTGTGGCATCATGTGATAAAAATGATGAAGAGGTTAACTCGGATAAAATACAGTTATTAAGCTTTGGCCCTACTGGTGCAAAACATGGTGATACCATACAGTTTATTGGCACTAATCTTAATAAGGTTACTGCTATTCAATTTACAGGAACGAATGCAACAGTAAATCAGGCTGATTTTAAAAAGCAAACATCAGACAACATTCGATTGCTGGTACCACAAGCTGCAGAAAAAGGTTATGTAACATTAAAAACACCAGAAGGTGATATCGTT
>DASYQG010000305.1:0-17647 GCA_036005825.1 Chitinophagaceae bacterium
GACGGGTTGGATAATATTGAGATCCCGACCGCCATTAGTATTACTCCGTCGATTGAAGAGAATTATTTGCGGCATACTTTGAAAGAAAAGGTGGCAAATTATTTTGTTGGACTTGGCTTTCATGAAATGATGACCAACTCCATAACCAATGCCGCTTATTTTACAGAAGAAGAAAAACAGCCAATGGTAAAAATGATGAATAGTCTCAG
This sequence comes from Chitinophagaceae bacterium, assembly GCA_036005825.1. GTDB lineage: Bacteria > Bacteroidota > Bacteroidia > Chitinophagales > Chitinophagaceae > VBAS01. The sequence continues at coordinate 210 of DASYQG010000305.1, forward strand.
TGCCGAGCTGAATATTCTTCGTCCTTCGTTGTTGGAAACAAGCCTGGAAGTAGTTGCCCGAAATTTGAATCACAAGAACAGCGATCTGAAACTTTTTGAATTTGGTAAAGGATATTCCACCAGCGGACCTGCTAAATATCATGAAATGGAGCAAGTGTGTATGGTGATTAGCGGAAATGTAAATGATCAAAACTGGAAAGGAAAATCTGTATCATCAGATTTCTTTTATTTAAAAGGAGTTGTTTCGTCTGTATTACAATTACTCGGAATAAAAGCTGATTCTATTGAAACACTTCCCGTTCCCAAGCTGCACGATCACATTATTTATAAAGCAAGTGGTGAATTAGTTGCAGGAGCAGGTGAAGTGAATCAAAGTGTATTGTCGCAGTTTGGTATTAAACAGCCTGTATTTTTTGCGGCACTGAACTGGGAAGCTGTGCTAAAGCTGACTTCCATGCAAACACTTGCAATTAAAGAATTATCGAGGTTCCCTTCAGTGATGAGAGATATTTCCATGGTCGTTCAAAGATCACTAGCATATGACGAGGTGGAGAAGTCGGTGAATAAATTAAAGCTTGACAAATTGCAGGAGGTTAAACTCTTTGATATATTCGAAAGTGAAAAGCTGGGAGCTGATAAAAAATCGATCGCTGTAAGTTTCACTTTTTTAGACCAGGAGAAAACGCTTACTGATAAAGAGATCGATGGATGGATGGGGAAGATAATGACGACACTTGAAAAAGAATTAAACGCTGAAATCAGGAAATAATTTTTATGTCTGACGTCGAAAAACAATTAAAAAGAATACAGGATAAACTTCAGCAGGTGTTGAAGGATTATGCTGCATTACAAAAAGAGAATCTGCGACTGAAAGAGGAATTGGATAAGAACAGAACTCAATCCTTCGCCAATCAGCAAAATATTGAAGACCTGAAACAACAGGTGGAAGTATTAAAGATCACTTCCGGAGATTGGGAAGAAGGAGATAAGAAAGAGTTTGAAAAACGCATTAACTCTTACATTAAAGAGATTGACCGTTGTATTGCTTTATTAAGTGAATAAAATTTAATTGACCTCCCGATAACTATCGGGACACAATTCACGACTATGTCTGAACAACTAATACCTGCCACCATTACAATAGCAGACCGCAGCTACCGCATTAAACTGGATCCGAAAGATGAGGAAGTGGTCCGCAAAACAGTAAAAACGATCAATGACAAGATCCTTGAATTCAAAACCATGTTTGCCGGGAAAGATATGCAGGATTATGTGGCAATGGCGCTGGTATGGTATGCCACCGAACAAAACAGCAGCTCAGCTACTGATGTAGAAAGAGATAATATTTCCGATAAACTGAGTTTATTGGAGCGAATGCTCGATGGACAAATACAATCCTAAGCAAAGTTTTGAGTTTAAAACTGATATTGCTGGATTTATACTCGTTTATAATTGATTTCATCACTTCCCGCCGTTTTGTATCTTCGCTGATTACCTGACCATTAGCATTTAAGAACCAGTCAGGCATTTTTAAAAACAAGCATTGTGAAAACAATCAAACTAAACATTCATGGATCAAAATATATTGTTTGCCATCATTGGAGTTGCAGGGCTAATTATCGGCATTATAGCGGGTAAGTTGCTTTTCTCCAAAAACACGAAAAGACAGATAGCCGAAGCCGAACTACTTTCTCAAAGTATTCTTAAAGAAGCCGAACTCAGGGGCGAAACTTTCAAAAAAGAAAAGGAACTCGAGGCCAAGGAACGCTTTGTCCAGATGAAATCAAATCATGACAAGGAGGTTTTTGAAAAGAATAAAAAGATCAACGATGCTGAGAACCGCATCCGTCAAAAAGAGCAATCCATCAACCAGAAAGAAGGCAATCTTGATAAGCATTTAAAAGAAAATGAAACGATCAAGGATAATCTCAATCGCCAGATCGAGCTGGTAAATATCAAACGTACCGAACTCGAAAAACACCAGGAAGAACATATTCGCCGTTTGGAAAAAATTGCTGGTCTTACCGCAGAAGAAGCCAAAACACAATTGGTAGAAAGTCTGAAACATGAAGCACAAACAAAAGCGTTAGTGGTTCAACAGGAAATAATTGAAGACGCCAAACAAAAAGCAAATAAAGAAGCAAGAAAGATTATCATTCAAACAATACAACGTACTGCAGCTGAGCAGGCCATTGAAAATTCCATCACAGTTTTCAATTTGGAAAGTGATGAAATAAAAGGACAGATCATTGGACGGGAAGGAAGAAATATCCGTGCAATCGAAGCTGCCACTGGCGTTGATCTTATTGTTGATGATACTCCTGAAGCAATTGTTCTTTCATCATTTGATCCGCTTCGCCGTGAAATTGCCCGTTTGAGTTTACAAAGATTAGTTGCTGATGGTCGTATACATCCTGCAAGAATTGAAGAGGTTGTTGAAAAAACAAAAAAGCAAATTGAAGAGCAGGTAATGGAGATTGGTGAGAGAACCGTGATCGAACTTGGCATTCATGGTTTGCATAAAGAACTTGTGAGAATGGTTGGTCGTATGCGGTTCCGTTCTTCTTATGGTCAGAATTTATTGATGCATAGCCGCGAAGTAGCAAACCTTTGCGGCATCATGGCAGCGGAGCTTGGTATGAATTCCAAACTGGCTAAACGTGCCGGCTTGCTTCATGATATTGGTAAGGTTCCTGACGAAGAAACTGAATTGAGCCACGCATTACTCGGTGCCAAGCTTGCAGAAAAATATGGCGAGAACCCTGCCATCGTAAATGCTATTGGCGCCCATCACGATGAGATGGAAATGCAGTATGTGATCTCCCCAATTGTTCAGGCTTGCGATGCGATCAGTGGTGCAAGACCTGGTGCCCGCCGGGAGATTATGCAACAATATTTGCAGCGTATTAAAGACCTTGAAAACCTGGCAATGACATATCCCGGCGTTGAAAAGGCTTATGCCATACAGGCCGGTCGTGAGTTAAGGGTTATTGTTGAGGCTGATAAAGTAAGTGATCAGGATTCAGAAAAACTTTCTTTTGAATTAGCTCAAAAGATCCAGAACGAAATGACATTCCCCGGCCAGATAAAAGTGACAGTGATAAGAGAGAAAAGAGCTGTGAATGTGGCGAGATAGCGATTGAGGATTTGGGTATTAAAGATTTGGAATTAGCTTACCAGCATTTGATCCCTGATTAAGAGTTCCTTGCGACGCTCCGTTCAACTACATTGCCACCATTTAAAAAAGGAAAATAACTTTTTAAAAAAGACCAATTCGCAATTCATAATTTCCCTTTCTTCCCCTTATCTTTGCGACCCGCAAAACTGAAGATCATGAACTCAAACGCTATAAACTTTGTACACGAGCAATTAACCGGTAAAAAAGAATTCCCCGCTTTTAAAGCAGGTGATAATATTACCGTTAACTATAAGATTCTCGAAGGCAATAAAGAAAGGATCCAAAGCTTTAAAGGCGATGTAATTAAGCGCCAGGGCACTGGGCCAACATCAAGTTTTACGGTTCGTAAAATTTCAGATGGTGTTGGTGTAGAAAGACTTTTCCCTCTTTATTCTCCCAATATCGAATCAATAGAAGTAAATAAAAGTGGCCGTGTTCGCAGGGCTAAGCTTTATTACCTACGTAGCCGTAGTGGTAAGAGTGCAAGAATTCGTGAAAAACGCCAGGCGGTTGAAGGAGCACAACAATAAATTTGTTTTTAAAATAACTACTTGGCGACCGTACTTACGGTCGCTTTTTTTTGCATCATATCAACTTAACAAATTAATTCAAAGTGGACTTTAATTTGTACTAACTTTGATCCTCATTTAAAAAAAAAATTATGAAGCTCGGTTGGACTGAAATACTGCTAATTGCGTTTGTTGTATTACTGTTATTCGGTGGTAAAAAAATACCTGAGTTGATGCGTGGTCTTGGAAGAGGTGTTCGTGAATTCAAAGACGCAAAAGATAATGTAAAAAAGGAGTTGGACGAATCCACTTCTGAAAAAAAGGCTTAAAGCTTCTTGATCGATCTCAAAAAAAGTGGTTTTACCTGCCCTTAGCATTTACATCTGCTTAACATAGGTTGTTGAGACCAAGCTTCAATTTATATTACCTTTACAATTCTAAATTTTAAAAAAATGGGAAATCTCGGTGCAACTGAAATCATATTGATCGCTTTTGTGGTACTCTTATTATTTGGAGGTAAAAAAATACCTGAACTGATGCGTGGCCTTGGAAAGGGTGTTCGTGAATTCAAAGATGCAAAAGATAATGTAAGAAGAGAATTGGAAGAAAGCATTAACGAAAAAGAAACCAAGCCAGAGACTAAGCCAGACACCCAGCCATCTAACTAACCCGAATCATTGCTTTTGATCTTGTAAAGACCTTCGCTTTTGTTCGAGTATACCTCTATTAACCAATACCAGCTGGCATTAACTCAGGGTAAGACTTCCTGCGTAGAAGCCGTTCGCTACTATCTTTCCCAAATTGAGGAGAGCAAACACCTGAATGCTTTTGTTCAAGTGTTTGCAGATGAAACGATCCAAAGAGCAGCAGCACTTGATGAAAAAAGAAAAGCCGGAATTGCAATTGGAAAGCTTCATGGAGTTGTAATTGCTATCAAAGATGTTATCTGTTATAAAGATCATCCTCTCTCTGCCGCATCAGCCATCTTAAAAAATTTTACTTCTCTTTATTCAGCAACAGCAATAGAAAAACTATTGCAAGAAGATGCCATTATTATTGGGGTTTGTAATTGTGATGAATTTGCAATGGGTTCCACAAACGAAAATTCAGTTTATGGCAATGTTTTGAACGCAATTGACGAAACTCGTGTGCCTGGTGGTTCATCAGGAGGATCAGCTGTTGCTGTGCAGGCAGGGCTTTGTATGGTTTCATTAGGCAGCGATACTGGTGGTTCGGTTCGTCAGCCTGCAGATTTTTGTGGCATCGTTGGATTAAAACCAACTTATGGCCGCATTTCAAGATATGGATTGATCGCTTATGCTTCTTCCTTTGATCAGATTGGAATTTTTACAAACAATGTCGAAGACGCTGGTAAAATTTTAGAAACAATTGCTGGTGCAGATGAATATGACAGTACTGTTTCTCAAAAACCAGTTGAGAAATATTCTACCACTTTAAAAGAAAATAAAAAATTCCGTTTTGCTTATTTCAAAGAAACATTAGAGCATCCTTCACTTGATACTGAAATTGCTGATGGAATCAATAAACTGATCGAACAAATAAAGAATGATGGCCATGAAGTAACTGCATTGAGTTTTGAGTATCTTGATTATATAGTTCCCGCTTATTATATTCTTACGACGGCAGAGGCATCATCTAATCTTTCACGTTATGATGGAGTTCGATATGGTTATCGTTCTGCAAAACCTTCACCTGATTTAACAGAGTTTTACAAACACAATCGCAGTGAAGGTTTTGGCAAAGAAGTGAAAAGAAGGATCATGCTTGGTACATTTGTATTAAGTACCGGTTATTATGATGCATATTTTGCCAAAGCACAAAAAGTTAGACGCAAGCTCGTTGAAAAAACTGAACTGGTTTTCAGTGAATTTGATTTAATCCTGATGCCAACTTCGCCAACAGTCGCATTTAAGATCGGCGAAAAAAAGGATGATCCAATTGCCATGTATCTCGCCGATATTTATACTGTATTTGCAAATCTTACAGGAATTCCCGGCATATCATTGCCACTTTTTAAACATTCCAATGGCATACCCTTTGGGATACAGCTAATGGCAAAACAATTTAACGAGCTATCTTTGTTGCAGGCATCTCAACGATTGATGGTGATGAAAAAATAATTTCGATAAGGCCGGTTTCTAATGCGTCTTTTATTTACCATATTAGTTTCTCTTTCTACCATAATTGTTTCAGCCCAACAGTCATCTGATACAATTGTAGACCTCTCGAGATCAAGGATCAATAAACCAGTAGTCGATTCAACAATTGCACAAGTTGTAATAGCTGCTGATCCAAAAGCAGGTTTCAAAGATCTTTTTGTTGGCAAACCAGAAGAAGAAGGATTAAACCAGGTTCAACTGAATCCCCGTGCCATAACTTTTGTAGAAGATTATATGACAAAAAATAGAAAGAACCTTGAAAAATTAAAAGGCTGGGGACGACCTTATTTTGATATGATCGATGCAGTGCTTACATATCATGGTTTACCAAGAGAATTAAAATACCTCGCTGTAATTGAATCTTACCTGAAAACTTATGCCGTGTCATGGGTTGGTGCTGTTGGTCCCTGGCAGTTTATGCCGGAAACAGGAAGAAGAATGGGATTGAAAGTAAACTCATACATTGACGAAAGAACTGATTACTATAAAAGCACACATGCCGCTGCAAAGTATTTGACTGAGCTTTATAATATTTACAATGATTGGTTGCTGGTGATAGCTGCCTACAATGGTGGTCCGGGGAATGTGGACGCCGCTATTCGCAAAAGCAAGAGCCGTAATTTCTGGGACCTGCAACATTATTTACCGGCCGAATCAAGAGATCATGTAAAAAAATTTATTGCCACACATTATATTATGGAAGGTGATGGAGGGATCACAACATTAACAAAAGATGAAACTGATATCTTAAAACAAGCGTCGAATATAAACCCCGCTGCAAAAAATTTAAGCCCGGCTGAATTGACCAATTCAAAAGTACAGGCGATCAGCGGCAGGTATAATTCATTGGTCATTACAAAACACATTACGTTTTCAATTGCAGAATTCAATCGTTACAATCCCGACTTTGATAAACTGATCACTCATAATGGGAAATATGAATTAAGATTGCCGGCAGATAAAATGGAACTATTTATGGCAAAACGATATGATATTCTCAATGAAAGCTTACAAATAATGTTGGATTCCTTTAAGCAATCACTTTCAACACCAACAAAAACTCAGCCGGAGAAAAAACCTACAAAATAATTATACCTGACTCATGTATGTCCCAAATATAATTTCGCTTTGACTGTTGTTTGATACAGCATTACCGGATAATCACTAAGCATTTTTTTTATGCCATCTATACTTAAATATTCTTTAATAAATTTTAATACATTTTCTCTAATTCCTTCTTCTACTATTTTAACATCATCCTGCTGTAGTTTATCTAAGTCTAAATAGTCAACATCTTTAAAAACCATTCTGCCTCTTATATGACCTTCTATTTCTTTCGGCATTTTTATGAGTGGATCTAATTGTCGAATAAAATATCCAATATTGAAATAATAGAAATTTGAATAATTCGATTTTTGCAAACCAACGACACATATAACGTCTTCTGAAAACACATAATAGCTATTTCCTTTTTTACTAAAAGATTCGCTCTTTAACACTAAATCGACGATATTTTTAAACTTCTTTGTTTTCATCACTACACATTCTTGAATCAACCTTATAAAAAAATATAGAAAAACCTATTTAGTCATTATTGTCCCTCTCATAGCTTCCGCCTTCAGCAAACATTCTTCATATTCTTTTTCGGCATCACTGTAAAAAGTAATTCCTGATCCCGCCATAAAAGAAAGATATTTTTTAGAAGTATTGTACATGATGCTTCTTATTACCACATTAAAATCAAAATCATTTTCCGGAGCTATATAACCAACAGCGCCGGAAAAAATTCCTCTTCCTGATCTCTCATATTGATCGATCAATTCCATTACTCTTCTTTTCGGAGCACCTGTCATAGAGCCCATAGGAAATGTAGATCTGATAATTTCACTAAAAGAAATTTCATCTTTCAATTCTCCGCTTACTGTTGAGATCATTTGATGCACCTGGGGAAAGGAATAGATACCGAAGAGTTCATCTACTTTCACTGTACCTTCTTTGCAAACCCGGGCAAGATCATTGCGTACAAGATCAACTACCATCACATTTTCAGATCGATCTTTTTCGCTTGCATAAAGTTCTTCTTTACTTTTTTTGTCCTTGCTGTCATCTTTTAAAAATCTTGAAGAAGTTCCTTTGATCGGCTGCGATAAAATTTTATTCCCTTCCTTTTTTAAGAATCTTTCGGGGCTGGCACAAATCAGCCATTTATCTTCTAGTTTATATAATGCAGAAAAAGGATTCGGGGAAGTATTGCTTAGTTTTTGATAAACCAATAACGGATCAACAACTGTATCTTCCGCAAAAAACTCCATACAATAGTTTATCTCGTAACAATCCCCACGAAGGATATGCTTTTTTAACTGCTCGATCGTGTCAATGTATTCTTTTTTTGAAACCCGTTGCTGAATATTGACCGGATCATTTTGTAATGCATTTGTTTCATCACTTCGCATGATCTGGTCAAAAATTTTACCGGCATCTTCATCGCTTTCAATTTCCATTTCTTTTTCAGAGAGCCTGATAATGATCTTTGGTTCAAAGAAAAAAATATCGGGAAAACTAATCCTGCTTTTAGATGATGAACTAACAGACTCGATCTCATTTTTCAGACCATATCCCAAATGACCAAACAACCAGCGAGGTTTCTTATTAAGGAACTTTTGAAGATCATTCAATGCATTGCCGGCATTTGCAATAAAACTGTTTTTATTACCAATAGCCAGTAAACATTCAACAGAATGATAATTGGTTTGATAACGATGATTGTCCAAAAAACAAAAAATGCCGAACTGGTTTGCCCAGCTCAGCATTTTTTTCTTTGCATTCTCAAGATCTGTGATTGTAAAAATGCAGTTAGTATTGGTTGCGCTCAAAATATAAAACGGGAAATAAAATCTTTTTAGTAATCTTCATCGTCGTCATCATCATACCTGTCATCATAAAGCCCCATTTCTTTGAATTCATCATCTACTTTAAAATCATCCTCTTCTTCCTTACCTTTTTTTCCACCAGTAGCAGCACCAGTGCTTTTTTTACCCTTGGATGCGGGAATATCAAACTCGTCGAAGTCAGGATCCCACTCCTCTTCTTCTTCAGGTTTTTCCCAATCATCCGGTTCATCTTCTCCGGCATCATCATCGTCATCTTCATCACCGGTTTTTTTTGCGGCTGTTGGCTTAGCGCCTTTTTTTGCGGCCTTCACATCCATCTCCTCATCGTCTTCCAAATCTTCATCATCCTCTTCCTCCTGTTTCTTTGGTTTTGGTGAAGCTTTTTTATCAGCATTACCGGAAGATGGCTTATGATCATCGCCGACGGGCTTTTTTCCTTTGTCAGATTTCATTGTCATATCCCAATAAGATTAATCAATGTAAAATTTCAGCGAAGTTTTAATACTTCCAAATTTTTGTTCTTATTTTTTTGCTGTTCTTTTTCAAGATAGCGAAACTATCTGGTCCCGGCCCGGTCCGTTTGAAATATAATTCACCTTTACTCCCAGGTATTGATTAATAAACTGTACATATTGCTGCATGGCTGCAGGTAATTCTTTTTCATTCTTTAAAACAGAAGAATCCGTTTTCCAGCCTTTGAATTTTTTATACACAGGATCTAAGTTGATTCCCGTCATTTGGTAGGGAACTTCCTCCGTGTTATTTCCATCGGCATTATAAGCTGTGCAAACTTGTAATTCTTCAAACGCATCCAACACATCAGCTTTTGTCATGACAATTTTTGTAACCCCGTTTATCATGCAGGCAAACTTCAAAGCCACAAGATCGATCCAGCCACAACGCCGTGGCCGGCCGGTTGTTGCTCCAAATTCATTCCCGATCTTTCTCAATTCTTCACCAACTGAATCATTTAGCTCAGTTGGAAAGGGACCACCGCCAACACGGGTACAATAAGCTTTTGTTACTCCAAGCACATCTTTTATCTTTTGAGGCGCAACACCAAGCCCGCTGCAAACTCCCGCCGTAATAGTATTGGACGAAGTAACAAACGGGAACGTACCGAAATCAATATCAAGCATGCTGCCCTGGGCGCCTTCCGCCAATATTTTTTTTCCTGCTGACAAATGATCATTAATAAAATATTCGCCGGAAACAATATTCATGGCTTTCAAAAACTCGATCGCTTCAAAAAATTCTTTTTCCCATGCAGATATATCTTCATGAAAAGAATAAGCTTCCAGCAATTGGCGATGCTTATTACACAATTTATCGTACGCACTTTTAAAATTGCCGCGGATCAGATCCCCAACCCTTAATCCGTTTCTCCCGGTTTTATCCATATACGTGGGGCCAATACCTTTCAAAGTCGAACCGATCTTATCATTTCCTTTTGAGATCTCGGAAGCTTTATCCAGTGCCCGATGTGTTGGAAGTATCAGGTGAGTTCTTTCGGAAACAAAAAGATTTTTTTTCAGATCAATGCCGAAGGATGAAACGGTATCGCATTCTCTTTTCAATGTAACGGGGTCAAGCACTACTCCATTTCCAATAAGATTAATAGTGTTTGCATGAAAAACACCGGAAGGAATTTGATGCAGCACAACTTTCTTATCGCCTACGTACAACGTATGTCCTGCATTTGGCCCGCCCTGGAATCTTGCGATCAGGTCATATTTCGAAGCAAAAAAATCTACGATCTTTCCTTTCCCTTCATCACCCCACTGCAAACCAAGTATTACGTCAATCATATTTTTATTTTTTGGAGACAAGCATCACAACACTATTAAACATTTCTTGCGACGCTCCGTTCGTCTTTATCAATTCTATTGAGCAAGCTTTGGAAACATTGTCAAAGCCGGGCAAAAATAAGGTGGAAAGAATAACGAGCAAGTAACAAACAATCAAGAATTCAGAATGTTGAAAACCTTTTTTAATTCAGGTACTAATTTCAAAACTCCCAATTCTTTATCATGAGGTTTTAGCGAATTAAGGTTACCGTTCCCTTTATTGCAGTTGTTAGCAAGCGCTTGGCAATCCTGGAATGACAAATAATAATTCATCCTGGCGATTATCACAGTTCTGTATCGTAACGGTCTACTTTTTCTATGCCGGGTAGTGCGAGTAAGCTCTGAACCAATTCATCCAGTTCTTCTTTATCGTGGACGTATAACTTTATATTCCCTTCAAACACACCTTCTTTTGCTTCAATCGTGAGTGCAGCAATATTGATTCGTAATTCGCCGGATATGAGATTAGTGATCTTGTTTACTACTCCCACGTCATCAAGGCCAACAATTTTTAGACCGGTAAGGAACGAGATCTCTTTATTCTTTGCCCATTTTGTTTTTACAATACGATGCCCGAAGTTGGCCATCAGTTTGGCAGCATTGGGGCAATTGGTGCGGTGGATTGTTAACCCTTTACCCGTCGTGACAAATCCAAATACATCATCGCCGGGGATAGGCTTGCAACAGTTAGCAAGATTGTAAACAATCTTATCACTGCTTTCACCAAAAATTATAAGCTCAGCTTCTTTTTTAGGGAACGAGTGGTGAATGGCATCCATTTTTACCTCGTGAATTCTTACTGGCTTTGGTGCTTCAATTTTATCTCCATACACTTTAAATTCTTTCAGTTCCTTCAGATCAATATTTTTTATTGCAACCTGGTAAAACAGGTCAAGCGCAGAACTGAGTTTATAGTAAGTCCATAACTCGTCAATATTATGTTGATTGAATGCTGCACCCATACCTTCGATCTTTCTTTGTACTGTATACTTCCCATCCTCCGCCACTTTTCTTTTTTCTTCTTTCAATGCATCGCGGATCCTTCCTTTTGCTTTTGAAGTAACAACAAAATTCAACCAGTCTTCGGATGGTTTTTGCTTATTAGATGTAATGATCTCTACCTGGTCGCCACTTCGCAACTTATGACTTAGCGGAACTAATTTATGATTGACTTTAGCGCCAATAGTTTTCACACCAATCGCACTGTGGATTGAGAATGCAAAATCAAGCGCAGTAGAACCAACCGGTAACATCTTTACATCGCCCTTTGGTGTGTACACGTAAATCTCTTCTGCAAGAAAACTGGTTTTGAAGTCTTGTAAAAAATCCACTGAATCTGTATCCTGGTTACCGATCACTTCACGTATTTGCTGAAACCATTTATCAAAACGATTCTCATCTGAACTGCCTTCTTTATATTTCCAATGTGCAGCCAATCCTTTTTCGGCGATCTCATTCATCCGTTTTGTTCTTATCTGTACCTCCACCCATTTTCCCTGCGGGCCCATTACTGTTGTGTGCAATGCTTCATAGCCATTGCTTTTAGGATTACTAAGCCAGTCACGCAAACGTTCAGGTGCAGGTGTATATTCATCAGTGATGATGGAATAAACTTTCCAACAATCACTTTTTTCATTTTCAGGAGTCGACTCAAGAATGATACGAATGGCAAACAAGTCGTATACTTCTTCAAAACTCACTCCCTTCTTCTTCATTTTATTTTGAATGGAATGAATATGTTTTGGCCTTCCGTATATTTCAAATTTTAATTCCGCCTTATCCAGTTTATCTTTTAACGGCTTAATAAATTCATTGATATACCTGCTTCTTTCTTTTTTTGTTTCGGCCAGTTTTCTTGCAATCTCTTTATAAGAATCCGGCTCTAAATATTTCATAGCGAGATCTTCCATCTCCGTTTTTATATTATATAGCCCCATGCGATGTGCAAGTGGAGCATATACATAAACCGTTTCAGAAGAAATTTTTAATTGCTTGTCCGACTTCATATGATCAAGTGTTCGCATATTGTGAAGCCGGTCAGCAAGTTTGATAAGAATTACTCTTGGGTCATCAGTAAGTGTAAGTAGTATCTTTTTGAAATTCTCTGCTTGTTGAGACGCATTTACATCAATAACGTTGGAGATCTTTGTGAGTCCATCAACGATCCTTGCGATCTCATTTCCAAATTCTCGTTCGATATCTTCCAGGCTGATATCTGTGTCTTCAACCGTATCATGTAAAAGTGAGCAAATAGTAGATCGAACACCAAGGCCGATTTCTTCCACACAAATTCTTGCGACGGCGATCGGGTGAAGGATATAAGGTTCACCGCTTTTTCTGCGCATGGTTTTATGGGCCTCCACTGCCATTTCAAAAGCCAGCCTTATCAGTCTTTTGTCTCCTGGCTTTAATTTGGTTTTCAAACCCCGCAACAGGGCACGGTATTCCCTCAGGATCAGTTTCTTTTCCTGTTCTTCATTCAAATTATATCTCGGTAGCTGCGCAAGGGCATCCATGAACAGCGAATTTACTTAAAAACAGCCGCTTTTTCTGAGTGAAATCTGCTACATTTGCAGCCCCAAAAGTTAATTGTTTGAGGTTTGAAATTTGAAGTTTGAGATTAACACATCATCAAACCTCGAACCCGGAACGTCAAACAGTCTCCCGGATGTGGTGAAATTGGTAGACACGTCAGACTTAGGATCTGATGCCGTAAGGTGTGGGGGTTCGAGTCCCTCCATCCGGACAGCTGAACTTCGAATAATGAATGACCATAGTGGCAAAATTCTTGTTCGAAGTTTATTTTAAATCTTGAAATATGGCTACAGTTACAAAAGAAAACATCGGTTTACTGAACGAGAAGATCACATTAAAACTTGAGAAAACCGATTACCTGCCTACGTTTGAAAAATCGTTAAAAGATCATAGCAAGAAAGCAAACATTCCGGGATTCAGAAAAGGGATGGTGCCTGCTGGTTTGATCAAAAAAATGTATGGCCCTTCATTATTTACAGAGGAAGTGCTTCGCACAGTTGATCGTGAGTTGATCAAATATCTTGAAGACGAAAAGCTTGACATATTTGCGCAACCGCTTCCTGTTGAAATGGATATTCGCCAACTGGACGTGAATAACCCGGCTGATTACATTTTCCATTTTGAAATAGGAATGAAACCTGATTTTGCTTTAGCCGATCTTTCAAAAGCAAAGACGATCCGTTATAAAGTGAAGATCACCGATGAAATGATCAACAACGAGATCACCCGCCTGCAGAATCGTTACGGCAACATGAAAGATGAGCACACAGTGAATACAGAAGAAAATGTATTGAATGTGATCTTTAACGAAGTGGATGAAAATGCAAATGAAATTGAAGGTGGGATCAAAAAAGACAATTCGCTGTTGGTAAAATATTTTAAAGAAGAGATGCGCAGTAATTTAATGGGCAAAACCATTAATGACTTTGTTATCACACAACTTGACAAAGCTTTCGATGAAAAAGAGCTTGAATTTATTTCAAATGATCTTGGCCTTGATAAAAATGATCCGGCTTCTTTACAAAAACATTTTAAAATACAGATCACAAAAATTGGTTTGCTTGAGAAAAGAGAATTGAATGAAGAGTTCTTTAAGCAACTTCATCCTAATGATGAAGTAAAAACTGAGGCTGATTTTAGAAACAAGATCAAAGAAGAGGTACAGGCTTATTGGGATAACCAGGCAAAAGGCCAATTGCAGCACATGGCTTATCATGAATTGCTGGATGGAACGACCATTGATTTTCCAGAATCTTTTTTGAAAAAATGGATGATAACTCAGGGGGAAGAAAAAAAGACAGAAGAAGAGGCTGAGAAAGAATTTCCCACTTTTAAGAATCAACTGAAATGGACGTTGATCAGTGATAAAATTGCCCGGGAAAATAATATTGACGTAAAACCTGAAGAACTCAAAGCTTTTGCCAAACAACAATTATTCGGATACATGAATATGCCGACGAGCGGTGATGACCAACCTTGGGTTGATAATTATGTTGACAAAATGATGAAGGACCGCAAGTATATTGAAGATGCTTACAACCGTATTCAGGGTCAAAAGATATTTGAATGGGCCGAAACTCACGTGAAGCCAACTGAAAAAGAAATTGCGATGGAAGACTTTGTGAAAATGCAGGAAGAGCATCAACATCACCATCATTAAGTCGTTAGTATAAAAAGTAGATAAGGTAAAGGTTGGCAGTCGCTGACCTTTTTACTTTTTATACTCTATATACTTAAAATGTCAATTCGTCTCAATTTCAACTATTTCATGTCATCAATTTTGTGGTTTTGCCATTTGGACGGATATTTGATGAATCAGACCAATTGGCGATCATTGCCTTAATCTGCAAACAAAAACGAAATGAGTTTTAATTCAGAATTTGAAAAATATGCGGTAAAGCACCGCGGGATTTCCAGTAACACTCTTCATGGCTATGCAAGCCAACTTGTAACTGGCCTTACTCCTAATATTATTGAAGAACGTCCGATGAACGTGGCAGTAATGGATGTGTACAGCCGTTTGATGATGGACCGTATCATCTTTCTTGGCTACCCGATAAATGATGAAGTGGCAAATATTGTTACAGCCCAGCTTCTCTTTCTTGATTCTACTGACAGAACAAGAGATATCAATATGTATATAAACAGTCCCGGCGGAAGTGTCTACAGTGGATTGGGTGTATATGATACCATGCAATATGTAACTCCTGATGTGGCTACGATCTGTATCGGTGTAGCAGCCTCAATGGCTTCTGTATTACTGGCGGCTGGCACAAAAGGTAAAAGAGCGGCTTTAAAACATGCAAGAATTATGATGCATCAGCCAAGCGGTGCTATTGGAGGACAGGCTAGTGATATTGAAATTACAGTAAATGAGATCAGGAAACTGAAAGCTGAATTATATGATGTGATAAATTATCATTCAGGAAAAGATGTTAAACAGATCGAAGCAGATTTTGATCGTGATCGCTGGATGACTGCACCTGAAGCAAAAGAATATGGTTTGGTGGATGAGGTGTTGTTGATCAATCCGAGGAAGCAGAAGAAAGACTAAAACGTGGATGGTGAATTGTGAATGGTCAATAAAACATTTCTATTATTGTAGACCCATTCACCACTCACCATTGACCATTGACGAATAGAAATACAGAAGGTACAAGAGTGCGACGCAACGAAAGCTAAATAGAATTGCAAATGTTGACCACATAAAAAATAAACTATGAACAGAAAAAATTTTGAATACAAAGGCTGGAGAATGGATGATGAACCGGAAGAAGAAGAAAAGGAACGAGAAGATAAGAGAGATGAACTCCAGATGCTTAATAAAAAATTAGAACGTTATTTCTTTGACAGAAGAGAAGTATACCTGTGGGGCGTGGTGGATGATAAGTCTGCAAAAGAAATAGTATCGAAATTTTTGTTGCTGGATGCAGATAAACCTGGTGAGGAAATCAAGTTTTATATCAATAGCCCCGGCGGTGTGGTAACGAGTGGAATGGTAATGTATGACACGATGCGTATGATGAAATCGCCGGTTAGCACAATTTGTATGGGTCTTGCTGCATCAATGGGCAGCATTTTATTGAGTGGCGGTGTAAAAGGAAAACGTTTTATTTACCCTCACGGTGAAGTAATGATCCACCAACCTTCGCTGGGTGGTTATATTCGTGGTGTAAGCGCCGATCTTGAAATACAAGCTGTACAAACTAAAAAAGTTAAAGAAATTGGCGCCAAAATATTGGCCCAGAATTGTGGCAAAACGATGGAGCAGGTCATGAAAGATTTTGACCGCGACTACTGGATGGATGCAAAAGAGGCGATTGAATATGGAATTGTGGATGGGATTGTAGAAAAGATCTAAAAAGCTCTCTGGCAGTAGCTTAACATTCAGTTACAAAATAAATCCGCCTCTCTCAGGGTGGATTTATAATTTTGCAATTCACATTGCGTTAAACCCCATATTGAAATAAACATGGCTAAAAATCCTTTACACTGTTCTTTCTGCGGCCGAAACCGTGACGAGGTTAAGATCCTTATTGCCGGTCAGGAAGGACATATCTGTGAAAACTGCGTGGAGCATGCCCGTGAGATCATCGAACAGGAGTTAATGACCAAGGACGACAGGACTCCTTCTTCTTTTAAATTGACAGTAAAGAAACCTGTTGAGATAAAAAAATTCCTTGATGAATATGTGATAGGACAGGATGAAGCAAAAAGAGTTTTAGCCGTTGCAGTCTATAATCATTATAAAAGATTACAGCAAAAACCGGCAGAATCAGCCGGTGATGTTGAGATCGAAAAGAGCAATATCATTATGGTGGGTGAAACAGGTACGGGTAAAACATTACTTGCAAAAACAATTGCCCGCCTGCTTAATGTCCCTTTTGCAATTGTTGATGCGACTGTGTTTACTGAAGCTGGTTATGTGGGAGAAGATGTAGAAAGCATTCTGACAAGACTTTTACAAGTGTGTAATTATGACGTACCTGCTGCTGAACGTGGCATTGTATATATCGATGAAATAGATAAAATTGCCCGCAAAGGCGATAATCCTTCTATTACCCGTGATGTAAGTGGTGAAGGTGTACAACAGGGGATGTTGAAATTATTGGAAGGAACAGATGTGTTAGTGCCGCCACAAGGTGGACGTAAACATCCCGAACAAAAACTTATCAAGATCAACACACAGAATATTCTTTTCATATGTGGTGGGGCTTTTGATGGTATTGATAAAGTGATTGCACGCAGGGTACAAACAAATACGATCGGTTTTAATGTAGATAAAGAGCTGCAGGATA